>JAFAJR010000014.1 GCA_019236085.1 Candidatus Dormiibacterota bacterium | reverse complement strand
CTGCTCGCCGTCCTCGTGCAGCGGATCGGCGCCGGCCAGGTCGCGTCCGCTGCAGAACGCGCGGCCGTTGCCGCGGACCAGCAGCGCGCGGGCACCCGATGACGTGACGGTGTCCAGCGAGTCGAGCAGCGCCGCCACCATCGCGTCGTTCATCGCGTTCAGCTTGTCCGGCCGGTTGAGCACCAGCTCGGCGACGCCACCGTCGATCTCGAGAAGAACGGTGGCTTCGTCAGGCATGTTCAGGCGCCGGGAACTGGGTAGGGTGCGCGCGTCTTTGCGGTGAGGATCTTGAGCTGGCTGGCGCACACCGTCACGCCGTTCTGATTGATCACATCCCAGCGGTACGTCACGAGCCCGGCTTTCGCGTCGCGGTCGGTCTTGTCGACGACCTCGATGTCCAGGTACAGCGTGTCGCCGATCCAGGTGGGCGCCAGGTACCGCAGCTTGTCAGTTCCATAGTTGGCGAGGATGGTTGTGGCGTCTGCGGGAACGCCGAGTCCAGTGGCCAGCGCGAACACCATGATACCGGGTGCCACACGCTGACCGAACATGGAGCGTTCCGCCGCCACCGAGTCGATGTGCGGGTAGAACCAGTCACCGGTGAGCGAGCACCAGGTGACGATGTCGGTCTCGGTGATGGTGCGTCCCCGGGTGCGCTGTGTCTGTCCGACCTCGAGCTCGTCGAACGTCCGGTAGAGCAGGAACCGGTCCATCTCAGCCCACCTCCGCCATGCGCCGCGGCAGTATACGCGGATGGCCCGTCCCCGCCTTGCCGAGCGGCAGCCGTACGACCGCGACCAGGTTGTGGACGCGGCGGTGCGCGTGTTCACCGAACGCGGGTATGACGGCACCACCATGGCCGACATCGCCGCCGCACTGGGCATCCACAAGACCAGCATCTATCACCACGTCGCAAGCAAGGAACAGCTGCTCGAGGACGCCCTGAAGCGCGGTCTCGACGCGCTGCATGGCATGCTCGCAGAACCCGCCGCCGTTGAAGGGCGCGCCGTGGATCGCCTGCGCTATGTGGTGCGGCGCACCGTCGAGATCATGGTGGACAGGTTGCCGGAGGTAACGGTGCTGCTCCGCGTGCGCGGCAACACAGCGACCGAGCGCTGGGCGCTGGCGCGGCGTCGTGATTTCGACCGCGCCGTCGAGCGGATCGTGAGCGACGCAATCGCCGAAGGCGATCTCAGACGCGAGGTGGACGCTGCATTGGTCACGCGCTTGGTGTTCGGCATGTCCAACTCGGTATCGGAGTGGTACCAGCGCGGCGGACGTATGTCGGCTGTGCAGATCGCAGACGCCATCGAGCGCATCGTCTTCGAGGGTCTGCAGACCGCGGCGGGCAGCTAGACGCGTTCCACCAGGGTGGCGACACCCTGCCCGACACCGACGCACATGGTTGCGGCCCCACGCGTTCCGGACGGCATCGGCCGCAACTGATGCAACAGCGTCGTCATGATGCGAGCGCCGGAACAGCCGATGGGATGGCCCAGCGCGATGGCGCCGCCGAGCGGGTTGACACGCGATGCATCAATTGGAAGGTCGCGAAGCACCGCCAGTGACTGCGCAGCGAAGGCCTCGTTGAGCTCCACCACGGCGAGGTCGTCGAGCGCCCACCCGGCACGCTGCAACGCCTTGTGCATCGCCGGCACCGGCCCGATGCCCATGCGGCGCGGTTCGACGCCTGCAACGGCCGTTGCCACGATGCGCACGACCGGCTGCAGTCCGAGCCGCTCAACGGCGCCGTCGGTTGCCAGCAGGCAGGCCGCGGCGCCGTCGTTCAGCGGGCTGGAGTTGCCTGCCGTCACCGTGCCGTCCTTCACGAAGGCCGGCTGCAGTTTGGCCAGCGACTCGAGGGTGGCGTCAGGTCGCGGTCCCTCGTCGGCTCGCACCACCGTCTCGGACGTGCCGCTGCGCACAGGCACCGGGATCAGCTCGCTGTCGAATGCACCCGAGGTTTGGGCCGCGACAGCGCGCTGATGGCTGCGCAGGGCGAACTCGTCTTGCGCCTCGCGGCTGATCTCGTACTCGCGGGCCAGCACCTCGGCGGTCTCGCCCATCGAGAGCGTGTGCTCCGGCGGCATTGCCGGGTTGGTCATGCGCCAGCCGATGGTCGTGTCGAAGAGTCGCTGTTCGCGGGGAAACGCAGCGTCCGGTTTGGGCATGACAAACGGTGCCCGGGTCATGGACTCGACGCCGCCGGCGATGGCGAGCGACCCGTTGTGCGCCGCGAGCTCGGCGCGCGCGATGTTGATAGCCTGCAACCCCGAGGAGCACAGGCGGTTGACGGTCGCTCCCGGAACGCTGACGGGCAACCCCGCCAGGAGTGAGGCCATGCGCGCCACGTTGCGATTGTCCTCACCCGCTTGGTTGCTGGCGCCGAACCACACGTCCTCGATGTCCTCGCCGTGCACCGCCGGGTTGCGCTGCAGCAACGCGGCGATGACCACCGCCGCGAGGTCGTCCGGTCGCACGCTCGACAGCGCGCCGCGGAACCGGCCCACCGGCGTGCGGCAGGCGTCGAGGATGTAGACGTTCACTCGCCGTTGATGATCGCGTCGACGGCCGCCGGTGATCCCTGGATCGCAGTGCGCTGCATGAAGTGCTTCACGGCACGAAGACCACCGAGCTCTTCGCCGCCTCCGGCGCGTCCCGGGCCACCGTGCACCGTCTGGGGCATAGGCGTGCCGTGACCTGTCGATTCTGCGGCGTCATCGCGATCGAGCACCAGCACGCGACCGTGCTCCGAGGCGACGCCGGCTACGACCTCACGAACGAACGAGGGCTCGTGCGACACCACCGACGCAACCAGGCTGCCGCGGCCGAGCGCCGCGAGGTGCACGGCGTCTTCGGCGTTTCGATACGGGATTAGTGTGCTCACCGGGCCGAATGCCTCCACCTCGTGCAGCTCCGGTCGCGTTGCGTCGGTGCTCAGCAGCAGCAGCGGCGACATGAAGGCGCCGCGCTCGGAGTCGGCGTCGACTGGGTGCACCGCATCGGGGTCACCGGCCACAACATCAGCTGCCAGTCGCAGCTGCTGCACCGCGCCGCGAACCTCGTCGCGCTGATGCAGGCCGGCGAGCGCACCCATGGTCACCGATTCGTTGCGCGGGTTGCCGACGACCACACGGTCCAGCCGCGAACGCAGCGCCGAGACCACGTCGTCGACCAGCGCCTCTGGCACCAGCGCGCGGCGGATGGCGGTGCACTTCTGCCCGGCCTTCACCGTCATCTCGCGCGCCACCTCCTTGGTGAAGAGCGCGAACTCCTCGCTGCCGGCGTCCGCGTCCGGACCGAGGATGCACGCATTCAGCGAATCGGTCTCAGCTGTGAAGCGCGCCGCCCGTACCGTCACCGCCGGGTGCGAACGTATGGTGGCTGCTGTGTTCGCGCTGCCGGTGAAGGCGATGAGGTCACGCCCGTCGAGGTGATCGAAGAGGTCGCCGGCGCTGCCGCTTATCAGCTGCAGCGCGCCCTCGGGGAGG
>JAFAJR010000392.1 GCA_019236085.1 Candidatus Dormiibacterota bacterium | reverse complement strand
GCGAGCTGCGCCACCAGATGTGGTCCTTTCTCGACGAGGTGGTGCGGCCGGCGGAGGAGCGCTACTGGGCCGAGTTCTCCGCTGCGCAGATCCCGCACCGCATCTCACCGGTGATGGAAGAGCTGAAGACCGAGGCACGCTCGCGGGGTTTGTGGAATCTCTTCATGCCGGATGAGCGGTTCGGCGCCGGCTTGGCCAACGTTGAATACGCACCCATAGCCGAGATCTCGGGTTGGAGCCCGCTGGCTCCTGAGGCGATGAACTGCAATGCGCCGGACACCGGCAACATGGAGGTGCTGGCGCGCTTCGGCACGCCCGAACAGCAGGAGCGATGGTTGCAGCCACTGCTGCACAGGGAGATCCGCTCCTGCATTGCCATGACCGAGCCGGCGGTTGCCAGCTCCGACCCGACGAACTTGGCCTGCCGCATCGAGCGCGACGGCGACGAATATGTCATCACCGGCCGCAAGTGGTTCATCAGCGGTGCCGCGCATCCCAACACCCGGGTGGCGCTGCTCATGGGCGTCACCGACCCCGAAGCCGAGCGGCACCGCAAGCACACGCTGGTGCTGGTGCCCTTCGACACGACCGGCTTCAGCGTGGTGCGGCAGGCGACAGTGATGGGGTTCGACGACCCGGGCAGCCATTGTGTTGTGGAGCTCGACGAGGTGCGAGTCCCCGTCGGCAACCGCATCGGCGACGAGGGTCAGGGATTCATGCTGGTCCAGGCGCGTCTCGGTGCGGGACGTCTGCACCACTGCATGCGCGTCATCGGCATGGCCGAGCAGGCGTTGCGGATGATGACGGAACGCGCACGGCAGCGGGTGGCCTTCGGCAAGACGCTCGCCGAACAGGGCGTGGTGCGCGAGCAGATCGCGCGGTCGCGAGTTGAGATCGAGCAGGTGCGGCTGCTCTGCCAGAAGGCTGCGTGGATGATGGACACAGTCGGGGGGCAGAACGCGCGCACTGAGATCGCGGCTATCAAGGTTGCCGCACCGCAGGTGGCATGTGCCGTGATCGACCGCGCGATCCAGGTGCACGGCGCGGCCGGATTGTCCGGGGACTTCCCCTTTGCCCGGATGTACGCCTATGCTCGTGCGGTGCGCATGATGGATGGCCCTGACGAGGTGCATCTCGCGACCATCGGACGCATGGAGCTGCAACGTGACTGACGTGAGCGCATTCGACGACCTCTACGGCCTACAGATCATCGAGCACTCTCCCGACCGCATGCGCGGTCAGCTCGCGGTGAGCGACAAGGTGAAGCAGCCGTACGGCCTGCTGCACGGCGGCGTGCTGGCGTCAATCGGCGAGACGCTGGCGTCGGTGGGCACCGCGATCGCCGTGATGGACGACGGCAACATCGCGGTGGGCATGTCGAACCACACGCAGTTCCTGCGTCCCATCACCGAGGGCACCGTCCACGCAGAGGCGCGCCCCGTGCATCGCGGCCGGTCGACATGGGTGTGGGACGTGCAGCTGTCGAATGACAGCGGCGCGCTCTGCGCCATCGGCCGGGTGACGATCGCTGTGCGTCCCGGTCCACACCCTGGGATGTCGCCTACTCAGGGATAGATGCCGCGGTCGATGGTGGCCTCGGCGACGCGCTGGATCGCTACGAAGTAGGCGCCGTTGCGCAGCGACACGCCATGTGCCTCCGCAGTGGACCAGACGTCGTTGAACGCGCTGGTCATCATGCGCTCCAGGCGTCCGTTGATCTCGGCCTCGTCCCAGAAGAACGACTGCAGGTCCTGCACCCACTCGAAGTACGAGACGATGACCCCCCCGGCGTTGGCCAACACGTCGGGAACCACAGTTGCGCCGCGCTGGTTGAGGATGGCATCAGCGTCCGGCGTGATCGGTCCGTTGGCCGCTTCAAGGATGAGCTTGGCGCTTATCCGTCCCGCGTTCTCAGAGGTGATCTGGTTCTCCAGCGCCGCGGGAACCAAAACATCGACGGGCACCTCGAGCACGTCCATGGCATCGATGTCGCTCGCCCCGTCGAAGCCGCGCACGCTACCGGCGCGCTGCTTGTGCGCGATGACCTTCTCCACGTCGAGGCCGTCGGGGTTGTGGATGGCGCCGGCGCTGTCCGAAACAGCCGTGATGGTGAACCCATGCTCGGCCATGAGACGCGAGGCGATGCTGCCGGCATTGCCGAATCCCTGCACGGCGACTGTCATCTCGTGCGGGTCGCGGCCGAGCTTGCGGCACGCTTCAATTGCGGCGAAGAGCACGCCACGACCGGTGGCTGCGTTGCGGCCCTGGCTGCCGCCGACGGACAGCGGCTTGCCGGTGACGACTGCCGGCACCGAGAAGCCGCGCTCCATCGAATAGGTGTCCATGATCCAGGCCATCACCCGCGGACTGGTGTTGACGTCGGGCGCGGGGATGTCGGACTCCGGCCCGATCACCAGGCTGATGTCGGTGGTGTAGCGGCGGGTGAGGCGCTCCAGCTCGCCGAGGCTGAGCTTCTTCGGATCGCAGATGCCGCCGCCCTTGGCGCCCCCGAAGGGGAGCCCGGC
>JAFAJR010000336.1 GCA_019236085.1 Candidatus Dormiibacterota bacterium | reverse complement strand
TACTTGAGTAATGAAAACATTCTTGGCAAATGCTTTCGCAGTACTTCGTCTCGGCCGGCACCGGGCCGGTGTACGACGCGCTCGAACGTTTGGGCGGCGCCGTCTTCGCTCTGGCGCACTACGGCAGCTGGGACGTCGCGGCGGCGTGCGCGCTTCGGCTGCAGATTCCCATCACCACGGTGATGACGACTGTGGGGGAGAGCGACCTTGCAACCCGGGTTGCCGGCTGGGCGAGGCGGCAGCAGGACATGGAGGTGCTGATGACCCGGGGCGCCGCCATCGGGCTCCTGCGCGCGGTGCGCAGCGGCCGCTGCGACGCGATCCTCTGCGACATCCCCGACCGGGGCCAGCGAACCACGGTCAACTTCTGCGGCGGCATGGTCGCGTTCAGCACCGCGCCGGCCTGGATCGCCCGCACCGCCGGGGTGCCGCTGCTGCCGGTGCACTGCTGGAGGGAGGACGGCGGCTACATCCTCAAGGTGTACGCCCCGGTGCGCGTCGGCGGCGAGGTCAGCGACGCGGAGGCCATGCAGGCGGTGGCCGACGTGCTCGCCATCCAGGTCCGGCGGATGCCGGAGCAGTGGTACCCGTTCGGCGAGGTCTTCAAGGACTAGCCTTTCCGGACACCCTGGGCGCCGGGGTCGGTCCGTGGCCCCATGAGCGGACGGCCCGGCCGCTCGTCGTGGACCAGGCGCTCGTAGGTCAGCTTCCAGATATGGCCGTACGCCCTGGCATCGTCGGGAAGTCCCTCCAGGCGTCGCGCCAGCAGCAGCGCCAGGATGCCGACGGCACCCAGACAGACGACCACGCCGTTGAACAAGAACGCCACCACCGGCAGGATGACGAAGGCCGCCGCCACTGCTTCAGCAATGTGGCCCCGGATGGCCCCCGCGGCGTAGCAGACGAGTAGCCCGACGAACCCGGCGATGCTGAGTGGCGCCACAGCGCCGGTGGCCACCGCCACGCCGCGACCGCCGTTGAAGCGGAGGTACACCGGCCAGCCGTTGCCCAGCACGCAGCAGATGGCCACCAGCACCTGCACCTCGGTGGAGAAGCCGATGAGACGCGTGACCAGCACCGGGACGAACCCCTGGGCGAACTGCAAGGGTCCGACGAAAACCGCGACGTCGAAGCCGGCGTGGCGGTACACGTTGCTGGTGCCGATGTTGCCCGAGCCGTAGCGCCTCACATCGAGGCCGTACCGCCGCCACCGCACGAACAACCAACCGATGGGAAGGCCGCCCACCAGGTAGCCACCGGCGCAGGCAGCCAGCACCGCGCCGATCGAATTGCTCAGTCCGGACCCCATCGCGGCGCCATCTTCGCGCACCGGCGGCGAGCCTGCTCCCATGAGCCGCAGGCCGTGGCGCATGATGAGTCCGATGGAGTGCAGGGAACCACGGCCCTGACGGCCCGCCCGTGCGGCGTGGTCGTCGACGGCAGCG
Source organism: Candidatus Dormiibacterota bacterium (assembly GCA_019236085.1). Taxonomy (GTDB): domain Bacteria; phylum Chloroflexota; class Dormibacteria; order Aeolococcales; family Aeolococcaceae; genus JAFAJR01. The sequence continues at coordinate 845 of JAFAJR010000336.1, read as the reverse complement.
CCGCCCTGCCTGAGGACCTCGACTCCGGCCTTGCAGTGGTGCCGGTGCGCATCCGCATCGGCGACCAGGAGTTCGTTGATTGCGGCGACGCCAATCAGTACGCGCTGTTCTACGAACGGCTGCGAGCCGGAGAAGCGCCGATCACCTCGACACCGTCGCCGGGTGAGTACCTCGAGGCATTCCGGCGCAACCCGGCTCCTGAGGTGGTGTGCCTCACCATCCCCGAGCGCTGGAGCGGCATGTTCGGCGCAGCCAGCGTGGCCGCCGACATGCTGGAGCAGGAGGAAGGGCGCCGCAGGGTGAGGGTCGTCGAGACCGAGGCGGCAGCGGTGAGCCTGGGTCTGATCGCCCGCGTAGCAGCCCGGCTGGCTCAGGCCGGCAGCGACACCGCCGTCATCACCGACTCGGTGCGCCGGGCGGGAGCCGAGGTCCGGATGTACGGCTCGCTGGCGACGCTGACCTACGTGGCCCGCAGCGGCCGGGTGCCGGCGTTGATCGCCGGCATCAGCAACACGCTGCACGTCCGCCCCGTCTTCCGGATGCAGGGCGGTGAGACCGGCCGGGTGGCGCTGGCCCGCACCACGTCGGGAGTGCTCGACGCCCTCGGCAAGGTGGCGGCGGAGACCTTCGGCGCAGTCCCCCAGCAGGTGCTTGTCTTCCACGCCGATGCCGTTGACGGCGCCACTCAGCTGGCGGCGCGGCTGGAGCGAGAGCTGCAGATCGCTCGCTGCGACGTGGTGGCGCTCAGCCCCATCGCCGGCGCCTACACCGGTCCCGGCGCGTTCGGCTTCGCCTCGCTGCCTGCTGCCTTCGCCGCCTGACCTGCGCGACACCAAACAGCCAAC
>JAFAJR010000334.1 GCA_019236085.1 Candidatus Dormiibacterota bacterium | reverse complement strand
TTGATGAGACCCGGGAAGACGATGAGGTCGCTGATGCCCTGCACGCCCTGACGCAGCACGTCGTCGGCGACCTTGAACGCATCGGTCATCGGCGTCTTCTTGTCGACCACCTGCATCAGCCGCTCGTTGGGGATGGTGATGAGCGTGTCGACACGGCTCTGCAGCAGCGCGATGCCCTCCTCCGCGGCCTTCTGGCGGCGCAGGCCCTCGAAACGGAACGGCTTGGTGACCACGCCGATGGTGAGCGCGCCTGATTCGCGCGCGATCTCCGCGACGATGGGTGCAGCACCAGTGCCGGTGCCCCCGCCCATGCCGGCGGTGATGAACACCATGTCGCTGTCCAGCAGCAGCTTGGACAGCTCGTCGCGCGACTCCTCGGCAGCTTCAGCGCCCTTGTTGGGATCGCCACCGGCGCCGAGACCGCGCGTCAGCTTGGTGCCGATGCGCAGCTTCTTCTGGGCCGACGAGCCCTGCAGGTCCTGATGATCCGTGTTGACGGCGATGAACTCAACACCCTTGAGGTTGGTGCGGACCATGCGGTTGACGGCGTTGCCACCGCCGCCGCCCACGCCCACGACGCGGATACGAGCGCCGCCTTCAATCGTCCGGTCGAGCTCTGCCATGCGCGTCTCCTCACGTTGCCTGGTCGTGGATTGGTTGTGTTGCTGCGTCGTACGGGGCACGCGGGTCACCGCGTCACCCGGCTTGTCGAGTCCGTAGAGATGCCGTTGCTCAGAAAAGTTCACGCACCCACCGTCCGAAACGTGTGCCGATTGCTGTCACTTCTGTCCCATTCGCATCGCGTGTGCGCACCACCTTGCGAGCCCGGTTGCTGCGAGCTGCCCAGCGCAGCAGGCCGACGACAGTGGCGTGGTGCGGACCGCGGATCTCATCGTTCATGCCGTGGACGCCCTGCGGTGTCGCCACCCTGGCGGGCAGGTCGGTCTCCTGCTGCACCACCTCGGCGAAGCCGCGCAGCAGCGCACCGCCGCCGGTGAGCACGATGCCGCCGGGGAACAGTCCGATCGGTCCTGCGCTCTCGATCTCTCTGCCGATGAGCTGCGCCATCTCGCGGCCGCGAGGACCGATGATCTCGGCCACGAAACGCTGCGGAATGCCGACCGGCTCGTCGTACCCCATGGGTGTGAGTGTTACCTCGGAGTCCGAGGGGACTGTGAGCTGCAGGCAATGGCCGAAGTTGCGCTTCACAGTCTCGGCGGTGTCAAGGTCGCAGCGCAGGCCGACAGCGAGATCCGAGGTCACGTGATTGCCGCCGACCGGGATGACGCCGGTGTGCACGATGCTGCCGCGGCTGAACACGGCGACGTCGCTCGTGCCACCGCCAATGTCGACGACGATGACGCCGCGCTCGATCTCGTCCTCCGTGACCACAGCCTCGGCGGAGGCCAGCACCTGTAGCACCATGTCGTCGACGTCGAGCCCCGCCTTATGGACAACTTTGACCACATTCTGGATGGCGGTGTTGGCGCCGGTGACGATGTGCGCGTCGACCTCGAGGCGATTGCCTGCCATGCCGACGGCGTCGCGCACGCCTTCCTGCCCATCGATGGTGAACTGCTGCGGCAGCACATGGACGATGCGCCGCTCGGAGGGGACGCTCACGGCGCGCGCCGCTTCGATGGCGCGGCTGACGTCCTGGTCGCGCACCTCGCGATGGCCCGCTGTCACCGCCACGACACCTCGGCTGTTCTGTGAGGTGATGTGGCCGCCGGCGATGCCGACGACGGCCGAGTCGATTGGCACGCCGGACATCTGCTCGGCCATGTCGACTGCCTCGGCCACCGCCTCTGCGGCGCGCTCGATCTCGACAACGGCGCCTTTGCGAACCCCCCGCGAGACGGCCTCGCCCACCCCGAGGACGCGCAGCCCCGTGGCTTCGAGGTCGGCGGCAGCGCAGCACACCTTCGTCGTTCCAAGATCGAGTGCAAAGACGCGGCGAGGACGGGTCACGCTTGAACGCCGAGTATACCGAGAATGGGGCCGGCCGCAAAGGGCTCATGCGGCTGTAACCGCAACATCATGTGGAACGGTGGGTGACGGCGGCACAAGATGTGGCCCAGACAGCAAACAGGGCCTCGCCACTGCACCTGTACGAAGAGACCCTGCCGGCCGCAGTCCCATGGGACCGCTGGAACCGCGCAACCGTAGCACCGGCCCGCGGTGCTGTCCAGGCGTGTTTCAGGGGGCGGGCGGCGGCGGCGGCAGGTAGGGAACGGGCTCGATCTGAGCCACTGGATGGGGGCCGCTTGACCAGCCGTCGGCGGCGCCGATGGTGAGGGCGCAGGGGCCCTGAGTGACGGGGTCGCAGGCGACTGGCGCCGTGTGCACCGCGACGCCGTCGCTCCAGCTGACGGTGATGCTGACAGTGAACGTCTGGCTCGCGCTGATGCCGACGCCACTCGAAACCGCGGGGTAGCGATGCGAGACGGCGCAGGGATCGGTCCAGGTTTGCGCCGTCGGGTTGTACTGCGGGATGGCTGACGGCGGCTGCTCGTCCGGCCCGGACTGGGACTGCGTGCCGTCGCCCCAGGTCCATGTCACTGCGCCTGGCGTCACCGTGAGGTTGTAGACGAGGAACAGCGTGAGGCCGTCCTCCTGCACCGCCTTGATGGCATGAAGCTGCACCGGCTGCTGGGGGACGCCGGACTGCAGCCATGCGCAGGTGGGGATGTGGACGTAGGTCGTCGCGGTGGGGGCGGGGCCAGGGAGCGTTGCGATAGAGCCGATGTGCCAGCCGTGTGAGATCTCGGCGACCAGGGCGGCGCCCTGGGCGAACGGCGGTGCCTGAACGATCGTGGTCGCCGGTGGTGGCGGCGGAGCATTGTTGGCGAGGAATGGCGTGCCGAAGGTGAACACCGCGCCGGCGCAGTGGCCGCCGTAGGGCGCGACACCCGGCGTGGCGTCCTGCCAGGTGCCGTAGCTGCGGATGTTGGCCAGAACACCGATGACGTGACCGGGAACTGTGACTTCTGTGGCCGGCTCGCCGATGACGTCCTGGCTGGGATCACCGCCTGGCGGTATGGCGTAGGGCTGCTCGTAGCCGAAGTCCGGCTCGACGCCGTCGTAGCCACCGAGCGCGTTCATGGTGAATGTGGGGAAGATGAGAAAGGCGCCGGTGCTGGTGCTCTGTGTCTGTGCAACGGGCGGGCAGGGTTTGCCTTGGGGATCGGCGCCGGCTGATCCGGGACGGATGCTGACGGTGCCTCGCGGCGGGATGTACTGCGGCGTTGCGCGCGGGAGGTACGTGCCTCCGGCGCCCACCTGGAGTTGATTGAGCGCGATCTGGACCCCCACGCTGCTTTGCGGCGTCGGCGTGGGGTTGGTCGAGTTGTTGATGCCACCTTCCGCTGCCACACCGAGTTGGTTAAGGGCGACAGCAGCGGCACTGAGCACTAGGCTCACGGTGATCCGTCTCATCGCCCGCACCATTCGGCGGGTGCGCCGGCGTCCTGGCAGTTCCCCCCGCCATCCGTGTACCAAAGTGACCCCAGTAACGGATCCGTCCGGTAGGTGCCTGGCTCGAACGCGATAGTGGTGCCCGAATAATCAAGGACGGTTTGCTGCGTCCCGTCTGCTTGCACGAGGGTTTCTGAGCAAGGACCCGGTGTCGTTTGAATAACAAGGACATACGAGTCGGTTAGATGCAACCCTCTGGCTGCAAAGAAGTGTTCTCCTTGCAACTCGATCTTGAACAAGCTGTTGCGAGCGGGATAGAGATTGCAGGCGGGTTGCAAGATATGTCCGCCGCTCGACAGAACCGTTTGCTCCTGAGGCGTGCCCACCACGGCTGGCCCAAGTAAATGCAGTAGAAACTCGGGCTGGTCATTCGCCTCCGCCCATTCGTACCATCCGCTCCCACGGTTGCTCGCATTCGCCCAGAGTTGCGCCGTCTCATCTGACACGGCACCGTCCGTCATGTTCTGAACAGGCGGCGCCGCCGGCACGTGCTCCTCACTGAGGATGTCGTACGGCGGCACCTTGGTAACGCCATACGGCGCCCACAATGCAGCGCACGCCGCAGGGACATCAGCAATAGGCGTAGCGGCGACAACACTCGCGCATGGACCACCGGCGCGCGCACTCGGGCCAGCCGACGCCGATGCAACAGAAGATGGCGCATGCACAGGG
>JAFAJR010000315.1 GCA_019236085.1 Candidatus Dormiibacterota bacterium | reverse complement strand
GGGATCATCTACATCGACGAGATCGACAAGATCGCGCGCAAGTCTGACAACCCGTCGATCACGCGCGACGTGTCCGGCGAGGGGGAGCAACAGGCGCTGCTGAAGATCCTCGAGGGAACGGTGGCCAACGTGCCGCCGCAGGGTGGCCGCAAGCATCCGCACCAGGACTTCATCCAGATCAACACGACGAACATCCTCTTCATCTGCGGCGGCGCGTTCGACGGTCTGGAGAAGATCATCGAGCAGCGCATCGGCAAGCGCACCATCGGCTTCAACAGCAAGCCGCACGCCAGCCGCACCAAGGAGACCACAAAGATCCTGCGCGAGCTGCAGTCGCAGGACTTGCTCAAGTACGGGCTGATCCCCGAGTTCGTGGGCCGCCTGCCCATCACTGTTGCGCTCGACTACCTCGATGAAGAGGACATCATCCGCATCCTCACCGAGCCCAAGAACGCGTTCGTCAAGCAGTACCAGAAGTTCTTCGCGCTCGACGAGGTGGAGCTGGTCTTCCACGAGGGGGCGCTGCGCGCCATCGCGCAACGCGCGCTGGCACGCGGTACCGGAGCGCGCGCCTTGAAGTCGATCATCGAGGACGTGCTGCTCAATAGCATGTTCGAGGTCCCCAGCCGTCCGGACGTGAAGCGCTGCGTCATCACCGAGCAGTCCATCACCGACGGCGTCGAGCCGCTGCTGCTCACCGAGGAGCCCAAGCGCCGCGTCGCGGCCGCGGACGCTGAGGAGAGCGCGGCCGCCGGTCGCACCGCCTGAGCATCACGCGGCCCCGGCTGATCACCGCCGGCGTGGTGGCCGCCGCCTTCATGGCAGTCGTCGCGGTGACGGTGTCGCACCTCGCCGGCGGAACGTCGGGGGCGCCGTGCACGGTGGCGGCACCGCTGCCGTCGCTGCCGTCGCAGCTTGCCGCGCTGGGTGGCTTCGACCAGGCATACGACGCAAATGACGCCGCCAGCCTCGAATCGCTGGCCACACAGGGCGCAGGAGTTGTGGCTCACAACCTCATAGGAGCGACAGCGGGCGCACCGGTGCATGTCGCGGCTCTCGAGGCGGCGAAACCGGCGGCGGTGGTGGTTCCGCTGCTGTACCCGCAGACATCCACCAACTCTGGCCGCGTCGCGGGCCTTGTCGACTTCCTCGCGGACTGCACCGGGCGCGTGTACTTCGGATCCGTCGACGACCTCACAGCGCAGATCGGCAACCCGCCCGCCTCGTTCCCGCGAATCAGCGAGAGCTCGGCGGCCGCACAGCTCGGCACGCAGAGCCCGCAGCTGGTCTACATGGACACGCCCTTCGCGCCCGAATGGCGCAATGCCGCCACCGGCGCGATCATCGAATGGATTGCGGGTGACGTGATCCCGCCGCGCTGAGCGGCCGGCGGATGCCGCCAGCCATATACTCAGACGCCACCGGTGCCCCGTCCCCAAACCTTCACACCCGCCGAGGTCGAGCCGCGGTGGCGTCAGCGGTGGGCGGACCTCGAAGTGGGTCACGCCGATCCGCGCAGCACGAAGCCGAAGTTCGTCATCGCCCTGCCGCCGCCGAACATCACCGGCGCGCTGCACATGGGCCATGCCTGCGGCTTTTCCATCGACGACGCGCTGTGCCGCAACGCCAGGATGCGCGGCTTCGAGGTGGAGTGGTGCCCGGGCACTGATCACGCAGCCATCGCAACCCAGAACGTCATCGAGCGCCAGCTCGCCGACGAGGGCACCACCAAGGAGGCGCTGGGTCGGCACCGTTTCCGGGAACGCGTCGATGCGTGGTACGAGGAGTACGGCGGACGCATCCTCGAGCAGATGCGCAGGCTGGGCTACCTGTGTGACTGGCCACGGCTTCGCTTCACCCTCGATGACGACTACGTGCACGCCATCCGCCTCGTCTTCAAGACGCTGTACGACGAGGGCCGGATCTACCGCGGTCCGCGAATCGTCAACTGGTGTCCGCGAGACCGCTCGGCAATCAGCGACGAGGAGATCGACTGGCAGGAGCACACCGACCGTCTCTATCACCTCAGGTATCCCGTGGAGGGCGGTGCGTTCGTGACCGTCGCCACGGTGCGGCCCGAGACGATGCTGGGTGACACCGGTGTCGCCGTGGCTCCCGGCGATCCACGCTATGCGGCACTCGTCGGACGCACCGCGGTGCTGCCCATTGTCGGCAGGGCGCTTCCCATAGTTGAAGACGGTGCGGTGGAACGTGAGTTCGGCACCGGCGCACTCAAGGTCACGCCGGGACACGATCCCACCGACTACGAGATCGCATCCCGCCATGCGCTGCCCATCGTCAACGTCATCGCTCCCGACGGCACCATGGACGTGCCGACGCTGCCGCAGTTCCACGGCATGCCTGCCGAGCAGGCGCGCGACGCCGTCGCGAATGCGCTGCGCTCGCTGGGCGTGCTTGTGGGCGATGAGGAGTACGTGCACAAGGTGGGCCACTGCGACCGCTGCGGTCACGTGCTCGAGCCGCTGGTCAGCGAGCAGTGGTGGGTGAGCATGGAAGCCCTGGCACGACCAGGCATCGTGGCGGCGGAGACGAAGGAGATCACCTTTCATCCGGCGCGCTATACCGACATCTACCTGCAGTGGATGCGCAACATCCGTGACTGGTGCATCAGCCGCCAGATCTGGCTGGGCCACGCAATTCCGGTCAGCGTCTGCAACAACGGCCATCGCTTCGCCTGGATCGACCCACCGAAACATTGCGAGGTATGCGGCAGCGCTGAGCTGACCAATGACCCCGACGTCCTCGACACCTGGTTCAGCAGCGCGCTGTGGCCGTTCGCAATCTTCGGATGGCCGCAGGAGACAGAGGCCCTGCGCGCGTTCTATCCGACGTCGGTGCTGGTGACAGCACGCGACATCATCTTCCTCTGGGTCGCACGCATGATCATGACCGGCTACCGCTTCACGGGTGCCAAGCCCTTCTCGCAGGTGCTGATCACGAGCACCATCCAGGCTTCGGACGGCACGCGCATGAGCAAGTCCAAGGGCAATGTCGTCGACCCGCTGGACATGGTCGAGCGCTATGGAGCTGACGCGGTGCGCGCCTGGGCTGTGGCGGTGGGGACGGGCGGGCAGGACGTGCGCTTCGACGAGGACCGCATCGCCTCGTTCCAGCGCTTCGCCAACAAACTGTGGCAGGTGACCAGCGGCGTGCTGGTGTCGCGCCTCGGCGCCGGCGCCGACCGCATCGCGGAGATGCCGATTGCAGACCGCGGCTCGCTCGCGATCGAGGACCGCTGGATGCTGTCCAAGCTCGCCGCGTTGGTGCAGGATTGCGACGCAGGCTTCGCAAGCTTCCGTTTCCACGACACCATGGAGCGTCTGTACGAAACCGCCTGGCATGTGTATTGCGACTGGTACATCGAGATGGTGAAGTCGCGGCTCAGCGATGAGGGCGACGACGTCTCGCGCAACGCCGCGGCGCACACCGCGGTGCTGACGCTCGACGTGATGCTGCGGCTCCTGCATCCGTTCATGCCGTTCGTCAGCGACGAATGCGCGCAGTGCCTGCCGGACACGGCGGCCACGCTGCAGCAGCGCGAGTGGCCGGACGTTGACGAGAGCTGGCGCTCCCCCGAAGCTCGCGAGGATGAAGCCCGGGTCGACGAGCTGCTGGACCTGGTGCAGCGCATCCGCGCCCTGAGGCAGGAGCGAGGCGTGCGCGGCGGAGGCCGGGACCGGGTGCGCATCGCGGTACACGGAGAAAGCGACGGTCTCAGCGAGGCTGACGCATCACGGCTGCTGGCGCAGCTGGTGCCGGCAACCATCGTCGCCTCCCACGACGGCGCCAGGGTGGACACCGTCGTCGCCGGCGGCCTTCGCGCCGAAGTCGCGATGGACGCCGACGCCCAGGGCAGCGCCGCCGCAGCTCGCCAGCTGCGCGAGCTGGAAGCCAACATCGAGCGGCTGCGGGCCCAGCTGTCGCGCTCCGAGTTCGTCGAGCGTGCTCCGGCCCACGTCGTGGATACGGTTCGGCGGCAGCTCGCCGAGAAGGAGGCCCAGGCTGCCACCCTCCGCGCCGCCGTGGCTCCTCAGCAATGATCGCGCTGGACGCCACCTCGATCCTCGCGGTCGCGGCAGTGGCCGTCGCCATCTATCTCATCGTGCTGTGGCTGGCGCTGGCCTTCTACGTGGCTCGCGACGCCCGCCGCCGGTCCTCCTCCTGGTTGTTCACGGCCTTCGCCGCGATGCTCGGGCTGCTGCCCCCATTCCTGGGACCGCTCATCTACCTCGTGATCCGGCCGCCGATGACCCTCGAGGAGGAACGAGCGCTGGCTCTCGAGGAACAGGCCCTGCTGGAGCCGGAGCCTGATGGCACCGGGCCGCGGCCCTGCCCGACCTGCGGTCGCGACATCGAGGCCGACTTCATCATCTGCCCGTACTGCCGGACCCAGTTCGCCCGGCGCTGCAGCAGCTGCGACCGGCCGCTGCGGCTGGGCTGGTCGGTCTGTCCGTACTGCGCCACCGACGTCGGCTCGCACTCGCTGACCCGCGCCGGCAGGTAGCCGGCGGTGCTGTCGACCGCGCTGCGGCTCGGGCTCGTGGTGCTGCTGCCCGCAGCGGCGGCGCTGGGAGCCTGGTTTCTTCCGCCCCGTTTCAGCGCCGTGGCGCGAATCGGTGGCCTGGCGGCACTGGCGGTGACCCTCGGGTTCCTGGCGGGGTCGGCGCAGATAGTGGCCTCCGGAGCCCGGCTGGCTGCGACGTTCGGAGCCCCGGTGGGCGGGGTGCGCGTGCTGCTCCGGGCGGACCCGCAGGGTGTCATCGTCGCGGTCGCAGCCTGCGGGGCGGGGTTGCTCTGCCTCGCCCGACGTGGCTTCAGCACCACCCAGACCGCGGGCCTGCTGTTGTGCGTGACCGGCGCACTCACCGCGTCACTCGGCGGCAACGCGGTGATGCTCTTCGCTGGATTCGAGCTCGCCAATGCAGGCACCGCCGCCATGCTCACCGCGGGCGGCGAGCGCAGCGGCCGGGCGGTCTGGCTGGCCACCGCGGTCCAGCACGCCGCCGGCCTCGCCCTGCTGACGGCGGCGGTGGAGCTGCAGACCTCGACCGGGACCTCCGACTTCTCAGTGCTCCCGGCTGACGCCGTCGGCCCGGGCATCGCGCTGCTCTGGCTGGGCGCCGCAGGCGTGAGACTGGTAGCCCCCGGGCTGTACCCCGGCCGCCGGGGCGTAGCCTACCCGGCCTGGGCGGTGGCCGGCGCGATCCCTGTCGCCGCGATCGCCCTGCTGCGGTTCCGAGAAGCTGTCAGCGACCATGTGCCGGCGGCCGCCGGGACCACCGTCGCCGTCCTGGCCTGCGTCGTGGCGGTCGTCGCTGCCGGCGCCGCGCTGCGCCGCGGCAGCGCTGCAGCACCCGCCGGCAGGGCTCTCGCGGTGCTTGCGGCCGCCCCGGCGGTCGCGGTGGCGGGCGTCTCCGGGGCTCCGGCGCTCACTGGCCTGGCGGCGGGCCTCGTCGCCGTCGAGGTCGCGGTTGCCCTGGGGGCGATGTGGGAACCGCACCCGACGGGCGGCAGGCTGGTCGGCGCGCTCGCGGCGCTGTCGGCGGGTGGCCTGCCGGTGGGCGCCGGCGCGGTGGCGCTCTTGCTGGAGCTGAGCGCCCTGGCCACGGCGGGACGTCCCGTTTCGCTGTTGCTGGTGCCACTCGGATTGGCGGCGCTGGCCGGCGCCGCGGCGGCGGCGCGCCTTGCCGCCGGCTTCGCCGGCAATCAGGGTGCAGCCGGCCATGGACTGGTGCAGCCTGTCGCCGCCATCGCGCTCGCCGCAGGTGGCGCCGCGGCGGTGGTCCCAGGCCTCGCGGTGCAGACGGTTGTCGGGCCGCTCGCCACAGGCAACGTCGCCCGCCTGGCAGGCGCGGCCACGGTGCTCAGCCCTGGCGGCGGGTGGGCCGGCGGCTACATCGCCGTCGCCGGCGTGGTCCTCGTGGTGATGCTCCTGGCCGCAGGCTGGCTGGCCGAGGTGACAGTCCGGCCGGCGGCAGCCATGTCACCGCATCCGGTGGCCGGGCCGCTGCTGCCGCTGCACGTCTTCAGACGCTGGCACCGGGCCCTGGCTCGGAGCGGTCCAGCGCTGGATGCGATCGATCGCTGGCTCCTGCTGCAGCCGCAGCTGCCGATGGTGGTGGCGGTGGCGGTCGGCGCGCTGCTGGTGGTGCACTAGTGCCGGACTCCGAGCCGCTGCTGTCGGCCGCCGGCCTGCTCGGCGCGGCAGTCGCGATGATGGTGGACGGCCGCCGCGCCGTCGTTGTCGCCGTGATCGCAGCCGGCGCTGGGCTGCTGCCTTCCATGGCAGCGCTCGGCACGGGAGTCGGACTGCCGCTGGTGCTGGGAGCGATGGCGCTCTCAGCGCTGGCCGCACTGCTGGCGCACCGCCTGGCACAGCGGCTGCGCTGGGTGGCCGGCCTCGATCCTCTGGTGCCGGCGTTCGCGCCGAGCCGGCAGCTCTTCGGGCCCCGCAGCATCAGAGCAACCGCGGCGGCGCTCGCCGTGCCGGCCGCGTCCTGGGTCAGCTTCAACGTGCCGGTCGGCGCTGTGGCCCCGGTGGTCGGCGTGCTCTTTCCCATGGCCTATACCTGGGGATGCGGCGTGCTCCGCCTGGTGGTGGCGCGCACCGTCGAGGACCTCGCCGTCGGTGTGGCCATGATCGGCCTCGGCGGTGCGGCGACGCTGCTCGCCGGCGGCGGCGGTGACGTCTGGTTTGCCGGGTTCGTCGTGCTGCTGGCGCCGCTCGCCGGGCTGGTCGCGGGCTGGCTCAGCGGCCGGCACGAACGCCGGGCTGAGATTCCGGCGTGAGCCCGCCGGCAATCGCCGCGGTGTGGGTTGCGGCGGGCGTGGGTGGCGCGGCGCTCCTGCCACCGCTGCGGCTCCGCCGCTTCTCGCCGGTCATACCGGCGTTGGCGCTGATTGTTGTGTTGATCGCCACAGTGGTCCCGGCGACCGCTGTGCCAACTGCCGATTCCGGGTTCGGGCTGACCCTGGACCGTACCGCCCAGGGGGTGCTGGCGGCCTCGGCCGGCGCGGCAATGCTCTACCTCGCGCTGACCGCTACGGTCCGCGGGCCGGAGCTCCGCAGCCTCGGGCTGGCCGGGGCCGCCGCGGTGCTGGTGCTGGCCTCGCCGCAACCCACCGTATGGGCGATGACGCTGGTCGTGGTCATGAGCGTCCTTGTGCTGCGCTGGGTTGCCGTGGCTCCGGGGAGAGCGACGCTCGCGGCGGGCCGGGTCGGGATCGCCGGTGCCGCGGCGCTGCTCGCAGCATCGCCGTTCCTGCCACTTGCGTTCGGCGCGGCCGACCCCACCCGGCCGCTGCTGGTCGGGGCGCTGGTTGCTGTCGGCGTGGCGATTCTCAGCGGGGCGGTGCCGCTCGGCGGCTGGGCGTTCGGCGCGCTCTCGGCGCTGCCGCCGGCCGAGGCGGCAGCCTGGCCGCTGCTGCTGGCGCCCGCCGTGCTGCTGTCAGCGTCCCGCATCCCTGCCGGGCTTCCGCCCCAGGGCGTGGTTGTGTTCGGCCACATCCTGCTGGTCGTCGGGTTGGTGTGCGGCGCATGGCAGGGAGTGCAGGCCGCGCGCAGCCCGGGTCACCGCTACACCCGGGTCTTCCTCGCCGACCTGGGACTCGCCCTGGCAGCAGTCGGCACAGGGGAACGGGGACTTGCACTGAGCGCCGTGCTGCTGGCGATCCTCACCCATGCTGTCGCTGCGCCGCTGCTCCTGGGGGGTGAGCGCCTGCAACGGCGGGAACGGGTCCTGGCGTGGGCACTGCTCTCCGGTTTGCCCCCGTCGCCAACCTTCTGGTCCCGGCTGGTGGTCATCGAGGCGATGACCACCATCAGCAGCCAGGCGGTGGCGGCGGCGCTGCTCGGCGCCGGGACGCTCAGCGTCGCCGCCCTGCTGGCGATCCGCAGCCGGCCGCCGGGCGCGGAGGCTCCGCCGCCGGCTCTGCCCTGGCCGACCGCGCGGCTGCTCA
>JAFAJR010000284.1 GCA_019236085.1 Candidatus Dormiibacterota bacterium | reverse complement strand
CAGGATGTTGCGGTAGTCGCCGAGGCCGAGGTCCACGTGCATGCCGGCTGCGCCGGCGGCTGCGATCATCCGGTCCACCAACACCCAGTTGGATTCCGTGAACGGCTCGACGTTCGGGTCCGCGCTGTCACTGTAGAAGTTGATGATCCGAATGGTGTTGAGGTGCGCATCCTGGGCGAGCTGGATCGTTCCCGCAGGGTTGAGGTACCCGGACTGCTCCGGGCGCAGCCCCGGGTTGTACACGCTTGCGCCATCTATCTCCAGCGTCTGTCCGCCGACACAGAACGACAGGGAGCAGGTCTGGACGCCTGAACCGACGGTCGGCTGGGGGTGCGATGACGGCCCCGGTGAACCAGTTCCACTTGCGCCCGGGCTGACACCACCCGAGCCCGATCCCGGGCGCGGTCCGCCGACGTTCAGTCCGTTGGTGGCATCAGAGGAGCTCGGTGCCGCGACGCTGGCGCCTCCTCCGGAGCCTCCGGAGCCCTGCAAGCCGATCCACGTGAGCGGCCGCGCGAACACGATGCCGGCGACCACGGCCCCGACGCCAAGCGCCACCAACACCCACGTCCGCCATCCCCGCCTGGCCACCACGGAGCTGCGTTTCAGCCGGAGCCGCCGGCCGCCACGTTCTGATACAGCGTGTAGCTGCCATCGGAGAAGACCTGCCTGAAGCCCGCGTAGCGGTCGGGGTATTCGGTCATCTGCTGGGCGACGCGGTCGTTCTTGTTCGTCAGCACCCAGCCTGCATTGGCGGCGGGATCGTGCAGGGCAGCCTGATAGTAGGTGGGCGACGCGAGGGTGATGTAGTCGCGTAGTGGCAGGCCGCTGTTGAACAGCACGGATTGGACCTGCGAGTCGTCAACCAGCACGCGCCCGCCGGTGTAGTGCTGACCGAGGTACGCACCCACCACCTGGGCTTGGGCGCGGCCGTATCCGCTGGCTCCCGAAACGCCCTCGGTGAGGTTGATCGGCGGTCGCAAGGCGAGAGTCAGTGACAGCGCGGCAGCGATTGCGACCGCCAGCACCGCCCAACGAATGCCTCGCAGGCGGGGCCCGGCGTAGCTGGCGAGCGAGCCCGCCGCGACAGCCGCAAAGGGCAGTGCTTCGATGCCGAATCGAGTGTTGAAGGCGGTGAACGGCGCCAACTGCGGAACATCAATCGTGGTCTCGCCCACGAAGAGGGTGAACACGTTGAGCACGATGGGCGTCGCCAGCACCCCCAGGAGCAGCAGGTTGCGATACAGCGGCGCGCCACGTCGCACCAGCATCAGCACGGCGCCCAGGGCCGCGGCGGCCAGGAGGGGCAGGCCGATCACGTCGAGGATGGTCCATCCATACGTGACGATGCTGCCGGTCACGCTTCCCTTGGTCGCGCAGCCGGCGCATCCCGCAAGTTCTCGCTGCAATTCGGTGGTCTGCCCTTGCAGGAAGTACAGTGGGTTGTGCAGGATCACCGCGTTGTACAGCACCCAGAGTGCGATGCCATAACCGCCGATGAACAGCACGGTGAGAAGGTTTGCCTGCGTCGACGCGGCTCGGCGATCGTGCACACGCGACCAGATCGCCACGGCCACGATCACTGCGATGAAAAGCGCCCAACCGTCGTAGCGGGTCAGCGTGCCAAGGAAGAGCGCGAAGCCGGTGAGGAGCAGATCCTGCGTGGACAGGTTGCGCGTCCAGCGAGCCAGATGGTAGACGGCGCCGACGACACACGCCAGCATCAGGGTCTCGTCGAGTGCGGCTGATTGCAGATAGAGCAGGTTGACGTTGGTTGCGAAGATGGCGTAGGCGCACCATGCCGCGACCCTGCTCCCGGTCCACTCCTCTGTGAGTGAGAAGATGCGGACGGTCGCGTACACAAAGGCCGCTCCCATGACGATCGCGCCGGCCACGCCCGTGTGCCACAGCCAATCAACAGCCACGAGCGGAGCCATCAGCAGATGCGGAAGGGGCAGCCACACACTGCCCAGCTGCCCGAACCCCGGGGTGAGGCTGTCGGTGATGCGACGCGCGATGTCCAGGTGCGAAGCGGCGTCGTTGTATGCGGTCATCCAGCCCTGCGTGGCGGACACGATGCTGGCCACCACAGCCAGCAGGACGGAGATGACCGGCAGGACCCGTGGCAGGCTGAGTGCCGTCGAACGGTCTCGCTCCCTGCTCCAGAGGGGGGCCTGCGCCCAATCGCCCAGGAAATCGCCGGGCCGGATGCGACCGACCAGCACGTCGACCATCTGGCTCATGTCAGCTGGCCTCTTGCACGATCAATGACGCGCCGTCCAATGACACCGGGTGCTCTGCCGAGACCTCGCGGTCCGCCAGGCAGTAGCCGTGCACTGTCTTCTCCCAGTAGTAGGGCTTTGTGATCAGCTGCAACAGGGCCTTCCAAGCGCCCACGGACATGAGCAGCCAGTAGACCGGTGCGCACAGCGCCCACTTCACGTCGCGATAGTTGCGGCGCTCCATGCAGCCGATGACGGTGAGCACGGTGAAGATCGCGTTTCCTGCGAACAGCGCGATGGTTCCCAAATAGAGGATGGGAGCCGGAAACAGGGCCTGGATGCCGGCGCTGTAGGTCACGTACCACGCCGCCGTCATTGCCCAATACAGCGGGTTGAGCAGCAGGATCAACGAATTGGCGCCGAAGAAGAGATGGAAGGCAAGAAAGCTCCGCCAGCCGACGTGGCGGTACAGGTTCACCGGGTGGCGCATGTGATAGAGGTACGTCTGCATGTAGCCCTTGA
>JAFAJR010000195.1 GCA_019236085.1 Candidatus Dormiibacterota bacterium | reverse complement strand
GTGTTTCTCTGCGGGCTCGCCGGCTTCACCCTGTTCTCCGCGGCCTGCGCCGCTGCGCCCGGCGTCGGTGTGCTGATCGGGCTGCGGGCGCTGCAGGGCGCGTTCGGCGCGCTGATGATCCCGCAGGGCTTCGGCCTGTTGAAGGAGGTCTTCAGCGACGATGAGCTGAACCGGGCAACCGGGCTCTTCGGCCCCGCGACGGGCGTCGCCATGCTCGCCGCCCCGGTTGTGGCCGGCGCGCTCATCGGCGCTGACCTGTGGGGCACGGGATGGCGCCTCGTCTTCCTCATCAATGTCCCGGTCGGCCTGGTGACCCTGCCCCTGGCGATCCGCTCGCTGCCCCGTGGCGTCAGCCACCCCGGCGTCACGCTGGACGTCGCCGGGGTGTGGCTGGTCGGGCTGGCACTGGTGGGGATCATCTTCCCGCTCATCGAGGGTCAGCCCGACGGGTGGCCGCTTTGGTGCTACCTGACGCTGGCGGCCGGGATCGTGCTGCTCGGCGTCTTCGTCCGGCACGAGCGCCGGCGCCGCCAGAACCCGTTGATCGAGGCGACCCTGCTGCGCAACCGGACCTACCTCAGCGGCATCGCAGTGGTGCTTGCACTCTTCGGGGCCTTCGGCGGACTCCTCCTGTGCGTCTCGCTCTACGGCCAGCTGGGCGCAGGCTGGTCACCCATCCAAGCCGGGCTGATGCTTACGCCAATGGTGCTTGGCCTGATCCTGGGCATGACCGCGTCGGCAGCCCTGGTCAAGCGGCTGGGCCGTCACCTGCTGCATATCGGGGTTGCGCTCATCGCGGGTGGCGCGTTGGTCCTGGCACTCGGCCTCAGCGGTGGAGCGGATGCCTCCGCATGGAACCTGGTCCCCGGCCTCTTCTGCATCGGCATCGGTGCCGGGGCCAGCTTCGGGCAACTGTTCACCTTCATCCTGAACGCTGTGACGATGAACGAGGTGGGATCCGCCTCGGGCGTCATGGAGGCAGCGCAGCAGCTCTCGACAGCACTGGGCGTAGCCGTGCTCGGCACCATCTTCTTTGCCTCGTTCAATCACGACCTTCCCGGCGGGGCGCTGCGCATCACAGCGCTTGCCTGTCTGGCACCTCTGCTGGTCGCCTTTCTGCTGGTGTTCCGCTTGCCGCGGGACGCGCGCGCCGAGCTGGAGACGCAGGCCGAAGCAGCCTGAACCACGGCACGACGCCGTGACGCGCGCGACAGAGATCGCACATCCGCATCGCGATTGCGACAGCGTGCCGCCAGTGACGATACGTGCGCTGACAATCAGCGCACATGCGTGTGCTCATCGTCGACGACGACCGGCGGCTGGCCAGTGTGGTGCGTGACGGCCTGGAGGAGGCCGGCATCGACGCCGACGTCGTCACCGACGGCGTCAGTGCGGTTCGCACGCTGGCGACGCAGGCCTACGACGTGATCATGCTCGACGTGATGCTCGGCGGCGGCATCGACGGCGTGGAGACCTGCCGCCTGCTGCGGGAGCGCGGCGTGCGCACCGCGGTGCTGATGCTCACCGCGCTGGACGGCATCCCAGACCGGGTGCGTGGTCTCAACGCCGGCGCTGACGACTACCTGGTGAAGCCGTTCGCCTTTGCCGAACTCGAAGCGCGCCTCAATGCCCTGACCCGGCGCGACCAGCGCCGCGGTCAGCTGCGCAGCGCTTCGGGAGTTCACCTGGACAGCGGGGCGCGGCGGGTGCACGTCAACGGCACCGAGCTGCAGCTGACCCGGCGGGAGTTCGACCTCCTGGAGGCGCTGCTTGCCAACGCCGGTCAGGTGGTGAGCAAGGACCAGCTGCACCGGCACGGCTGGGGCGACGACGGCGCGGCCGCGGCCAACCTCATCGAGGTCTACGTGGCCCGCCTGCGGCGCAAGCTCGCCGACGCCGGCGCGGCCGACTGCATCACGACGCTGCGCAACACCGGCTATCGCTTCGAGCTGCGGCGGGAGGCTGCACGGGTGTGAACCGAGCCGGCCGTGGGCAGATCAACCTGCCCTTCAGCGAGTTCCTGGCCCAGCCGCAGCGGGTGAAGTCCTGGCAGGGCCGCGCGGTGACGTTCGTGGTCTGCATCGGGGTCATCGTCGGCGTGCTTGTCGGCGAGGTCGTCACCCCGGAACAGGTCACCTTCGGCGGCTTCAGCCTGCTTGCCGTGCTCGCCGCCACCTGGCTCCTGCCCCTGTCGCTGAGCCTGCCGGTGACTGCGGCAGCGCTGGCGATGCCCTTCGTGGCCGTGCAGTACGACGCAGTCGACCCGCTCACCGCCAAGTTCCAATTCAGCGCGACGGTGGTGGCGGCGGTGATGGCCAACCTCATGGTCAGGGCCATCCGGTCCACCACGGAAGCCCGGCAGCACACCCACGAGCAGCTGCTGCACTTCACGGCGGACGCCGCCCACGAGCTGCGCTCGCCGCTCACCCTGATGCGCGCGACGCTGGAGCACATGGTGCGGCGGCCGCGCAGCCCCGAGGATTACCGGCAGCGGGCCGAGACGGTGCTGGAAGAGGTCGATCGCCTCATCCGCGTCACCAACGGCCTTCTCACGCTCGCCCAGAGCGACGCCGGAAGCCTGGCCCTGAGCACCGAGCGGTGCGACGCGCTGCGGCTGGTGTCGGCTGCCCGGTCCCGCTGGCGCCAGCCGGCCGACACAGCGGGTGTCCGGCTCGAGGCCGACGCCGGCACCGGCAACGAGGTGGTGTGCGACCCGGCCATGGTGGGCCGGGTGCTGGACAACCTTCTGGAGAACGCCATCCGTCACACGCCGCGCGGTGGCACGGTGTCGATGGGGGTTCAGGCGGCCGGCGACACCTGCGACATCACCGTCAGTGACACCGGTTGCGGCATACCACCCGCCATCCGCGAGTCGCTGTTCCAGCGATTCCGGACCGCGACGTCGGGTGAGCGGCGCACTTCCAGCGGCACCGGGCTCGGCCTTGCGGTGTCGGCCGCCGTGGCGGCGGCGCATGGCGGCGCAATCGAGCTGCTCAGCACCGATGCACGCGGAACGGCAATTGTTCTCCACCTGCCCGTGACGCCTGCTTCAGTCTGAGTTCAGGTGTGGCGGCGACCCTTGCCGACATGCACAGATTGTCGCTGTTGATCGCGCGCCTTCAGGCAGGATGGGACCGCGAAGAGGGGCAGGGCATGGTGGAGTACGCCTTGATTCTCGTCCTCATCGCCGTCGTCGTGGTCGTGGTGCTCACCGCTATCGGCAAAGAGGTCAACAACGTGTTCTCCAACATCTCGAGCGGCCTCTCGCACTGACCCGCGGTCAGGATTCGAGGGCGGCTACCAGCTCCTCCTGCAGGTAGCCCAGGGCCATCAGCACGCCGTACTCGGGGCGCCGGCGGGCGCGCTCGTCGAGCGTCGTCTCCCAACCGTCTTCCTCGATGCCGAGGATGCCACCGGCAGCCAGCCGCAGATGGTTGAAGGCCCGCAGCCAGGCGAGCGCCTGGGCCTCGGTGAGCGGCAGGGTGTCCTCACCGGCCTCCAGGCTGTCCCGCACCACGGCGACGTCGGCCTCGCGTCCGCGTTCCACGTCGGGCCGGACCCAGCGGTCGTACTCCGCCTGCATCTGGGGGTCGTCGTAGGCGCGAGGCGGCCTGCCAAGGTTGGTCTGCAGCGTGGGCTGCAGCTCGCCGAGGATCCGGAGCAGGGCGTCGCGTTCCCGGGAGTCGAGCTTGACCTGGATCCGCCCCCGGCGGCGCAGCACCTGGGCCATGAGGCGATCAGGGCTGGGCGAGGGTTGCCTGGAGGCCGAAGGCGTGGAGCCGCGCGACCGTCACCTCCGCCTGCTCCCGGGGCTGGGTGGCGACCACGGCGCGTCCCTCGTTGTGCACCTGGAGCATGAGGCGGGCAGCAGTCTCGTGGTCGTAGCCGTACAGATGGCGGAGGACCAGCACCACATAAGTCATGAGCGTCACGGGGTCGTTCCAGACCACCACGTTCCAGCCGAACTCCCGATCGACGCGCTCCTTGCGCTCAGGGTCGCGGACCGGGGCTGGGACGGTGCTCGTCGCCACGCACTAAGGGTAATCCGGCCCGGGGCGCGGCGGGAAGAGCGGCGTTCAGAACGGGGTGATGGGAAGGCGGAGGGTCAGACGGCGTTGGAGAAGTCGACGACGCCGGTCCACGCGGACGGCTTCGGCGGCGCCAGCGCGGCCTCGGCGGTCGGTCCGTCGAGTACGGCCTGCAGCGGCAGCTCGCAGTTGTGGCAGATGATCCAGATCGGCCCCGGCTCGGTCACCCGGCGTTCGAGCCGGTGCCGCTCCCCACACTCCTCGCAGGTGATGGTCACTCGCATGGCACGTCGAAGCGTGCCGCCGCATGTGCGACAGGCCGCCCGATCGCGCTGTCGCGGCACCGGCTCCGCGCTGCAACAAACTTCTGACACCTGAAGCTGCGTTTGCCGTGCGCAGAGCCGGTGATACACTCCGAACGATCGCAGTGGCATGGCGCACACGCGCCCCTTGGCCCCGAGTGCGATTGCACCATTCACCGGCCGGCCCGGATCCAGCGGCATTCACCTCGAACATCCATCCCGTGCGGAGGACGAGCTGGAACAAAGGAGCAGATGACCTCGACCGCGACTCAGGAGCCTGAAGCGCTCACCATGGAGGACCTCCTCAAGGAGGACCAGAACTCGATTCGGGCCCTGGCCCACGGCGACATCGTGGACGGAGTCGTGGTGCGCGTCGACCCGGACGAAGTCCTCGTCGACATCGGCGCCAAGAGCGAGGGGATCATCTCCAACCGCGAGCTCAACGGCCGCGGCGAGCAGCCGGTGACGCTGAATCCCGGCGACGCGGTGAAGGTCTACATCATCCAGCCGGAGGATGAGCACGGCAACGTCGTGCTGTCGCTGCGCAAAGCGCGAGCGGAAGGCATCTGGCAGGCGGTCGCGCAGAAGGAGTCCGAGGGCGAGATCCTCGACGCCGAGGTGCGCGAGCAGAACAAGGGCGGACTCATCGTCAACATCATGGGTCTGCGCGGGTTCCTGCCCAGCAGCCAGGTGGCGCGCCAGTTCAGCGGCAACCTGCTCGAGCTTGTCGGCACCAAGATCCCCGTGAAGATCCTGGAGGTCAACCGCAAGCGCAACCGGCTGATCGTGTCGCAGCGCGCGGCTCAGGACGAGGACCGCGCCCGGCAGCGCGAGGAGCTGTTCGAGAAGCTCAAGGTCGGTGACCTGGTCACGGGAAAGGTCAGCGGCATCACCTCCTACGGCGCGTTCGTCAACCTGGGCGGCGCCGACGGCCTGATCCACATCAGCGAGCTGTCCTGGGACCGCATCAACAATGTGAGCGACGTGCTGAATGTCGGCGACGAGGTCAAGGTGAAGGTGATCAAGCTGGATGCCGAGCTGTCGCGCATCAGCTTGTCGCTGCGCCAGATGTCGGACGATCCGTGGGACACGATCGAGCAGCGATTCCCGCCTGGCAAGGCTGTTCCGGGCATCGTCACCAAGACCAAGAAGTACGGCGCGTTCCTGCAGATTGCTGACGGGGTCGAGGGCCTGCTGCACATCAGCGAGCTGTCCTGGGATCACGTGGAGCGCACCGAGGATGTGCTGAAGGTCGGCGAGGAGGTGGAAGTGATGGTGCTGTCCGCCGACAAGCTGCGCCGGCGCATCAGCCTCTCGCTGCGCCAGCTGCACGGCGGCGGACCGACGAGTGAAGGGGCGACGTTCGAACCCTCCTCGTACGACTACCCCGACGAGGACGACGAGGACGATTCGCGTGCAGAGGACGCGTCGAGCACCGCGACTGCAGCCGCCGACTCGTCCGAGTCCGTCAACGGTGTCGCGCCGCAGCCGGAGCACGAGGACGAGGCAGCGCCGGCGGAGGAGGAGCAGCCGGCCTCGGAGTCACCGGCCGAGGCCTGAACCCCGTCGTTGCGCGGGGCATGCCGTCCCGTATACGGAAAGTTGCTTACCTTTTCCGTCCCACGGGCATAATGGGTCTGTTGCTGGTGCCCCAGGGCTGACCCCATCCGATCTCAGGAGGGGCCGGCGGGGGCGGTCGGAGGCAGTCCTTGTACCCGTTCGAGCGATTCACCGAGAGAGCGAAGAAGGTCCTCACCCTGGCGCAGGAAGAGGCCGAGCGTTCGCATCACTCGTACATCGGCACCGAGCATCTCCTGCTAGGCCTCCTGCGTGAAGGGGAGGGCCTCGCTGCGAAGGTCCTCAACAACCTCGGGGTCGAGATCAACAAGGTGCGCAGCACCATCGAGTCCGTGCTGGGCCGCAACGAGCGGATCATCATCCAGCAGATCATCCCCACGTCGCGCGTCAAGAAGGTTATCGAGATCTCCTTCGAAGAGGCGCGGCGCATGGGCAATAACTACGTGGGCACGGAACACCTGCTGCTCGGGTTGCTCATCGAGGGCGAGGGTATTGCCGCCCACGTTCTGGAAGACCTTGGCGCGAACCTGGAGAAGGTGCGCGGAGAGATCGACAAGCTGCTGCACGAGTCGGGTCTCGAGGAGGAGACCAAGGACGCGCAGAAGAAGCCGTCCAAGACGCCGCTGCTGGACCAGTTCTGCCGCGACCTCACCGAGCTGGCTCAGAAGAACCAGCTCGACCCTGTCATCGGCCGCGCGATGGAGATCGAGCGGGTGGTGCAGATCCTCAGCCGGCGCACCAAGAACAACCCAGCGCTCATCGGCGAGCCCGGCGTCGGCAAGACGGCGATCGCCGAAGGGCTGGCGCAGCAGATCATCCTGGACAACATCCCCGAGTCACTGATGGGCAAGCGCGTGCTCACGCTCGACATGGGTGCGCTGGTCGCCGGCACCAAGTACCGCGGCGAGTTCGAGGAGCGGCTGAAGAAGATCCTCGATGAGATCCGTCAGTCGCGCGAGGTCGTGCTGTTCATCGACGAGCTGCACACCCTGGTCGGCGCCGGCGCCGCGGAGGGCGCCATCGACGCTGCCAACATCCTCAAGCCTGCGCTGGCGCGTGGTGAGATCCAGTGCATCGGCGCCACCACCCTCAACGAGTACCGCAAGTACATCGAGAAGGACGCCGCGCTGGAGCGCCGTTTCCAGCCGGTGTTCGTCGACGAGCCGAGCCTGCAGGACACAATCGAGATTCTGCACGGCATCCGCTCGCTGTACGAGAAGCACCATCGCGTCAAGATCACCGACGACGCGCTCAAGGCGGCTGCGGAGCTGTCGGTGCGTTACGTCAACGACCGTTCGCTGCCGGACAAGGCGATCGACCTCATCGACGAGTCCAGCGCACGGGTGCGCATGAAGCTCACCACGACGCCGGAGGACCTGCGCCAGATGCAGCGCGACATCCGCGAGCTGCAGGTGCAGAAGGAGGAGGCGATCGCGGCCCAGGACTACGAGACCGCCGCCAACTTCCGCGACAAGGAGAAGAAGCTCAAGGACAAGTACGTCGCACACGAGATGAAGTGGCGCGACGAGCTCGGCGCAACCGTCCCGGACGTGACCGAGGAGAACATCGCCGAGATCATCTCGTCCTGGACCGGCGTCCCCGTGTCGCGCTTGGTGGAGGAGGAGACAGCGCGCCTGCTGCACATGGAGGACGAGATCCACACGCGCTATGTGGGTCAGGATGACGCGGTCAACGTCATCTCCAAGGCGGTGCGGCGCGCACGCGCCGGACTCAAGGATGCGCGGCGTCCCATCGGGTCGTTCATGTTCCTCGGCCCCACAGGTGTGGGCAAGACGGAGCTGGCGCGCTCGCTCGCCGCATTCCTCTTCGACAACGAGAACGCGATCATCCGGCTCGACATGA
>JAFAJR010000119.1 GCA_019236085.1 Candidatus Dormiibacterota bacterium | reverse complement strand
CCCGAGGTCCAGCGATGCGCCGCGGTCACGAAATCGAGCGACAGGGGACGCATCGTGTCGACGCCGTGCTCCTGCTCGACGGTGGCGAAGCGATGCAGGATGCTGCGCAGCGAACGGTGACGCTGCGCCACCGCTGACGACGGGAAGCGATGCTGCGACGGGTGCGGCCTGTCGCGGCCGCGGTCCTCGGCAACGAGCATCACCAGCGTCGCCGCGAGATCCGGTGGCTCCAGCCCGTCGAACACGCCGCTCGACACCGAGTCGGCGACGATGAGCGCGCGTTCCCCGAAGAGATGCTCGGCGAGCATGCCGAGGTCGGTCACCGAGTCACCGTCGAGAAAGCCGGTGGCGCGCAGCACGTCGCTCAGGGCGCGGAACTCACGGCGGAAGCGATGCTTTGCAGTCTCGAGCTCGGCTTCGCCGCCGTCCAGCGTTGCCTGCACGTCTTGCAACTCGTGGCGGTGTGCCCGATGCTCGCCGAGGAACGGGCAGCGCGGACAGGGGGAGTCGTCGATGCGGGCCTGCAGCCGCTTCGCAGATCGTCGCAGTGCCTCCAGGCGGCCGCCGGGATCAGCGCCGCCGCGTGCTCTGCGCCGTGACTGCCAGTGCTCGCGGCGCAGCCGCCGCATCTCGGCCTGCGTGTCGCCGAGGTTGCTGCTCGCCGACATGAATTGCGAGAGTGTCCGCTCGCTGCATGCGACTCGCGGATGGCGGAAATGCCGCTGGCGCAAATCGGCAAGGCGGGTCTCGAGGTGCGCCTTGCGCTGCGACCAATGGTCGAGGTCGCTCAGCGTCTGGAACTGGCCGAACGACCGTTCCAGCAGGTTCTCCGCCTCAGCCGCGGTGCGCGTGCGTAGCAGGCTGAGGACCATCCCGTAGCTGGGAGTGAAGCGCGACTGCACTGCGAACTCGCCGGAGATGGCTGCGTCGTAGATGTCGCGCACGTCCACCTCGCTCTCCTTGAGCACGACACCGTGGCCGACAGGGTCGATGCCGCGGCGTCCGGCGCGGCCCATCAGCTGGGTGAGCTCGCCGCTGGTCAGCGTGGCGAAGGAGGTGCCGTCGAACTTGCTGAAGGTGGAGATGACGCAGGAACGCGCAGGCATGTTGAGACCCAGCGACAGCGTCTCGGTGGCG
This sequence comes from Candidatus Dormiibacterota bacterium, assembly GCA_019236085.1. Lineage (GTDB taxonomy): Bacteria > Chloroflexota > Dormibacteria > Aeolococcales > Aeolococcaceae > JAFAJR01. The sequence goes on along the minus strand of JAFAJR010000119.1, from coordinate 3,614 downwards.
AATACCACCTTGATCAGACCCTGCTGGAAGAGCTGCTCGATGAGCTCCTTCGCGTACGGCAGCATGCCGGCGTGGTGCATCGCGACACCACGCCGCAGCTGCTTGCGGTCGATCGCCTGGACCACGCAGCGCCTTTCGTCGTCGTCCTGCAGCGCGTCGACGCGCTCCCGGAACGCGGCGTCGATGACACGCTTCTCGTCGCCGCTGGTGAGGTCGACGCCGTGCAGCGCGCAGCGCTCCAGGGCTTCGCGGCAGCCGCGGCGGCTGAAGATGAAATAGATGACGGGCAGCATGCGGCGACGCTGCAGCTCGCCGATGACCTGCAGCAGATCGTTCTCCGGCGCGTTGCGCGCGAAGCGGAAGCGAGCGCCGTGCATGGAATCGGTCTGGGCCAGCTCGATGGTGCGCCGGTCCGCGTTTCCCCGCTCGTCGAAGAGCGGATGGAAACGGTTGTCGACAGCCAGCCACATCTCGAGCGGCACCGGCCGTTCCTGGTGCACCACCGTCGCGATCGGCCCTCGCTGCTCGCTCATCCACGCGGCAACCTCGCCGACGTTGCTGATGGTGGCGCTCAGCCCGATGAGCCGGATGTGGCGCGGGGCTTCGATGATGATCTCCTCCCACACGGTGCCGCGCGGCGCGTCGTCGATGTAGTGCACTTCGTCGAGCACGACCGTGCCGACGCGGTCCACGCGCGCCGGCTCGTCGTAGACGATGTTGCGCAGGATCTCGGTGGTCATCACCACCACCGGTGCGCCGTCGTTGATGGTGTGCTCGCCGGTCACGAGTCCGATGCGATTCTCTCCGTAGCGGCGCTGCAACTCGTGGTACTTCTGGTTGCTCAGCGCCTTCAACGGCGTGGTGTAGACAACGTCGGATGGTCCCTCGTCGTGGTCCTGCCTTCCCGCGAGGCGGCGCCAGATGGCGTACTCGGCGATCATCGTCTTGCCGCTTGCGGTCGGCGCGCTGACGATCACCCCTCGCGTGTGCTCCAGCTTTTCGATGGCCTCGCGCTGAAAGGGGTCGAGGACGAACGGGAGTGTCGCCTCGAACGCGGCGATGCGCTCCTCGACGTCAGACATGCAGCAGCTCGAAACGCGTGCGCAGCACCAGCGCACTGCCCTCGTCCTCGACGAAGCGCAACGCCTTCTGGCACATCTCGTCGGCGTGACGAGCGTTCTCGCTGACGCAGGCGACACCGATGACCGCGGATTGCCAGAGGTTCTGGTCGCCCACCTCGGCGACGGCCACATTGAAGGTGTTGCGCAGGCGTGCGGTGAGCGAGCGAACCACCTGGCGCTTCTCCTTAAGGGATCCGCTGTCAGGGACCTGGAGTGTGATGAGGAGCGTGCCGACGACCATGCGTTCCGAAAGACGCTAGCATCAGAGGGCCATGGCCGAGGCCGTTGCCGAACAGGCCGCTGAGGGAGCCGAGACCGCACCGGCAACGCTGGTGGACCATTTCCGCCGCCAGGTGGCGGAGCGCGGTGCGTCGCCGGCGCTGTACTTCCATGCCTCCGGCCGTTACCGCGGCATCAGCTGGTCTGACTTCGGCCGGGCCTCGTTGCGGCTGGCGGCATACCTCGTCTCCGAGGGTGTCGCCGAGGGTGACGGCATCGCGATCTGGTCCAACAACCGGCCGGAGTGGCACATCGCTGACGTCGCGATCCTCAGCCTGCGCTGCCGTCCGGTGCCGGTGTACCAGACACTCAGTGCTGAGGAGGCGGCGTATGTGTTGCAGCACTCGGCGGCGCGCGTGGTCATCGCCGAGTCGCGTCAGGTGCTCGACAAGGTGCTCTCGGTGCGCGACCGCCTTCCTGCGCTCCGTCGCATCGTGCTGATCGATGATGCTGACGGCGCAAGTAGTGATGTCATGGTGCTGTCGTGGCAGGCAGCGCTGGCTCGCGGTGACGAGGCGCAGCCACAGTATGGCACCGAGGTGGACCGCCGCTCGCGAGCGGTGACGCTCGACGACGTGGCGACACTCATCTACACCAGCGGCACCACGGGGCCGCCCAAGGCGGTGCTGCTCACGCACGGCAACATTGCAGCGGCTGTCGCTGCGCTGGATGAGTTCGTCGTCACCACGAGTGACGACCGTGTGCTCAGCTATCTGCCGCTGGCACACATCGCGGAGCGGCTGGCGACAGAGTTCCGGTCGTACGTGTACGGCCATCCGGTGTGGTTTCTCGACGGCATGCATCATTTGCCCGAGCGATTGCGGGAGGTTCGTCCCACGCTGTTCTTCGGCGTGCCGCGCGTGTGGGAGAAGATGGCGTCGCGGATCCGCGAGGGCATCGATGCGCTGCCGCCGCCGCGACGCTGGGTGGCGCGTTGGGCAGTGCGCTCGTCGCTGCGCCGAGTCCGTGATGACGCTCGGCAGCGGCGCCCGGCATCGAGAATCGCGGAACGGCTGGTGCTGAGGCGGCTGCGCGTGCAGCTCGGCTTTGACGCGGCGCGCATCCTGGTGAGCGGGGCTGCGCCGATCGACCCAGAGGTGCTGCGGTTCTTCCGGGCGATCGGGCTCGAGGTGCTGGAGGTGTACGGCCAGACGGAAGACACGGGCCTCACCACGATGAACCGGCCCGGCCGCTCGCGTATCGGCACAGTCGGCACGCCGGTTCGTGGCAATGACGTGCGCATCGCCGAGGACGGCGAGATCCTGGTGCGCGGGCCGGTGGTGTTCCCCGGCTACTTCCACGACGATGGGGCCACGCGCGAGACGCTGGCCGACGGCTGGCTGCACACCGGCGACATCGGTGAGGTGGAACCCGACGGGTACCTGCGCATCACCGACCGCAAGAAGGACCTCATCATCACCGCCGGCGGGAAGAACATCTCGCCGTCGCACATCGAAGGATTGCTGCAGCAGCATCCGCTGGTGTCGCACGCCGTGGCAATTGGCGACAAGCGGCCATACGTCGCAGCGCTGCTGACGCTCGACCCTGACGAGTTGCAAACGTTTGTGAATGCACATGGCATGAGCGGTGACATTGCGGGCGCGGCGGGGAGTGAGGCGGTGCGTGACGCGCTGACGGCCCATGTGCAGACGGTGAACGCGCAACTGGCGCAGGTGGAGCAGGTCAAGCGCTGGTCGGTGTTGCCGAACGACTTCGAGGTGGGAGCCGAGTTGACTCCGACGCTAAAGATGAAGCGCAAGGTGGTTGCCGAGCGGCACGCGGACGCAATTGAGGCGCTCTACAGCCGCTGAGCTCACAACATCGGCATCAGTGTCGAGGACCGTCGAGCTGGGCGGCGTTAGGATGCGAAGATGCGCTGGTTGGTCTATCTCATCATTCCGGCCCTGATCATCCTGCTGTTCCTCTTTGCGTTCCTCAGCAGCGCCGTGCGCCACCGGTCCTTCCGGCCACCCGTGTCGCCTCCTGACGAGTCGCGGCCGGCCGATCCACCTCACCTCGGATAGGACACTCCGCGTATTCGCGGCTCCCCTGTCGACAATTTGATTTGCGGCGGCATATATGCACAGTTGTGTGGTAGAATGCACAGATGCAGGCAGCAGTTGCCACCGCGCCGCTCGCGGAGTTGGAATCGGTCATGGACGCGGTCGTCGCCGAGCCCATCGATGGGCTCTCGGACGCGGCGCTGGGCGACGA
>JAFAJR010000088.1 GCA_019236085.1 Candidatus Dormiibacterota bacterium | reverse complement strand
GGAGATCGACGGCGTCCCCGTCGCGATCTTCAATGTCGGTGGAGACTTCTACGCGCTGGATGACACCTGCAGCCACGCCGAGGCGTCGCTGAGCGAGGGCGACCTCATCGAGGACCGCTACGTCATCGAGTGCCCGCTGCACGGTTCCAGCTTCGACCTGCGCAGCGGCGACGCCGTCACCCTGCCCGCGGTGGAGCCGGTGCGTGTGCACCACATCCAGGCAGGCGACGACGGCGTGCTCCGGGTCGCCCTGGCCGGCGAGGACGCAGCGTGAGCACCCAGCTCGCGGCACCGATCGACGTGGAGCGGATCCGGGCGGACTTCCCCATCCTGCAGCGGCGCATCAACGGCAACCGCCTGGTGTACCTGGACTCGGCAGCCACCTCGCAGAAGCCACAGCCGGTTCTGGACAGTGTTGACCAGTACTATCACACCAGCAACGCCAACGTGCACCGTGGCGTGCACACGCTGGCCGGCGAGGCCACCGATGCCTACGAGGCGGCGCGTGACCGGGTGGCGGCGTTCATCGACGCGCCGCGCGACGGCGTGGTCTTCGTGCGCAACACCACCGAGGCTCTCAACCTCGTGGCCTCGTCCTTCGCTCGCGAGCTGCTGGAGCCGGGCGACCGGGTGGTGCTCACGGTCATGGAGCACCACAGCAACATCGTGCCCTGGCAGCTCGCCGCCGAGCGCAAGGGCCTGCAGCTGGCCTACATCGACGTCAGTGATGATGGCCGGCTGGACCTCCGCGACCTCGACGAGTTGCTCTCGCCACCCACGAAACTGGTCAGCCTCAGCCACCAGTCGAACGTCCTGGGCACCATCACGGACATCCGCGCCATCAGTGACGCCGCACACGCTGCAGGCGTGCTGATCTGCGTGGACGCCGCACAGTCCGTGCCGCACATGCCGGTGTCGGTACGCGACCTCGATGTCGATTTCCTCGCGTTCAGCGGGCACAAGATGTGCGGCCCGATGGGCATCGGCGTGCTCTGGGCCCGCCCGGCACTGCTGGAGCGCATGCCGCCGTTCCTCGGTGGCGGCAGCATGATCAACCGCGTGCGGCTGGAACGCACGACGTACAACGTGGTGCCGCACAAGTTCGAAGCCGGCACCCCTGACGTCGCAGGCGCCGTGGGGCTCGCCGCAGCCTGCGACTACCTCGATGCGGTGGGACGTGACGCGGTGCACGCCCACGAGCAGTCGCTGACCCAGCACCTGCTCGATGTGCTGGACGAGGTGGGCGGCGTGCGTGTCTTCGGGCCGCACGACGTCAACGAGCAGGGTGGCGTGGTGAGCTTCAACATCGCCGACGTGCATGCGCATGACGTCGGCACCATCCTCGACAGGGCTGGTGTCGCCATCCGCGCCGGCCACCATTGCGCCCAACCGCTGATGCAGCGGTTCGACGTCCCGGCGACGGCGCGCGCCTCGGTGTACCTCTACACAACGCACGACGACATTGACGCGCTGGCCGCAGGCCTCGCCGACGTGCGCCGCGTCTTCCGTCTCGCCTAAACCGGCTCCCCCTCGCGGGACGGCACCACCGGGAGCAGATGACGCTCACCACTGGGGAGCTGCCGTGACGGCAGCAACACGAGGCACGTCGCAGCCCCGAGCAGCATCGCCACGCTGCCGCCCCAGAACGGAATGTGCGGATCGACCCCGTACAGCGAGCCAAGCGCGGCCGATCCGAAGGCGCTGCCGCTGAAGAAGAAGAAGCCGCCGATGCCCATCATGCGCCCGCGCTCGTGCTCCGGCGCGTTATCGCCGATGATGGCAAAAAGGCTCGGCTCCACCACGACCACGGCGATCGCCTCGACGGTGCCGATGGTGAGTATCACCGCGAGCTGGTTGAGCAGTGGATAGCTGAAGGCGCACAGGCCCACGATGCTCATTGCTGCCGGGACGAGCTTGCGGCGGTCTACGCGATCGGACAGCCGGCCGCCGGTCCGCGCCAGCAGCAGGATCGGCAGTGCGAAGAGACTGATCGAAAGTCCGATGACGAATGCGTTGATCCCCAAAGCCGACAGGTACTGGGGCCAGACCACGTCGTACATCGTGAAGAGCGTGCCCACGGCCACCAGCGCCAGCGACGGAACCAGGATCCCGCGCCGCTTCCACCACTGTATGGGTGTTGCGGACACATCCTTGCTCCGCGGCCCGCGCGTTTCGGGTACGCGCCACATGGGCAAAAGCCCGACCAGGACCATGAACCCGGCGACGCCGAAAGCGCCCGACGGGCGCCACAGCGCAATGCTTCCGCCGAGCGCCGGACCGATAAGCAGGCCCACCATCTCGGCGGCCTGCATCTGGCTGAAGCGCACACCGCGCTCGCCCGGCCGGCTCAGATCGGTCAGCGCCGCCATCATCGCCGGGACATAAGCGCCACCGGTTGCTCCCTGCAGCATGCGCAGCACCGCGAGCAGCCACAGCGGTCCCGCATTCACAAACAGGCCGATGGAGAAGACCCCGTACAGAATGCGGGATCCGATGAGCACGGGCCGCCGTCCGATGCGGTCGACCAACCGGCCGGCGGGGACCTGCACCAGCGTGTTGGCGATCAGCGGACCGGCGACGAAAAGGGCGACGTCGACAGCGTTGCCGCCGTGCTGCCGCACGTACAGCGGCGCCACGGGGAACAGCGCGGCGATGCCACTGAACATGACGAGGTTCCCGAACAGCAGCCAGAACACCGGCGAGCGTTGGGAAAAGCGAAGTCGCGACGGCACTTTGAGCAGGGGCATGTGACGAGCGTGGTGAGCACGCGATGGCCGCTGCGAGTTTGGCGCTGCGGCGTTTGGACTACGATGAGACTGCGATGACGTCGCCAGCATTCACCCCGGTCGACGACGATCTCTATCGCGAGATCATCCTCGATCACTACCGCAATCCGCGTCGCAAGCGCGCGGTCATCCCCGCCGACCGCACCGTCGCGGCCAACAACCCGCTCTGCGGTGACGAGATCGACCTCACGCTGCGCCTGATCGACGGCGTGGTGGCCGACATCGGCTTCGAGGGGCGGGGGTGCTCCATCAGCCAGGCGTCGGCCAGCATGCTGTGCGACGCCGTGAGTGGCCTCGAGACGGCATCGGCCGCGCAGCTGGCCCACGAGTTCCGTTCGATGATGCAGGGTGAGCCCCGCGGCGCCGACCTCGGCGACCTCGAAGCGCTCGCCGGTGTTCGCGCCTACCCGGTGCGCGTCAAATGCGCCACCCTTGCCTGGAACGCGCTGCTGGAAGCGCTCGGCGAACCAGGGGAGGCGGCCCGTGGCTGAGAGCACACAGCAGGCCCGCGCCTCGGACGAGCTGGTCAGGGCGGCTCTCAGCGAGGTCTACGACCCTGAGATCGGCATCGACATCGTGTCGCTGGGGCTGGTCTACGACACGCGGATCGACGACGACGGCCTGCTGACCATCGACATGACGCTGACCACGCCGTACTGTCCGCTGGGCCCCGTGATCCAGACCCAGGCGCACGCAGTGTGCTCGCCCCTGCCCGGTGTCAAGGATGTGCACGTCAACCTGGTGTGGTCGCCGCCCTGGGATCCCCGGACCATGGCCTCCGAGGAGGCACGGCTCGAGCTCGGGATCTACTGACCGCGGTGGAGCGCGAGTTCACGCTCGACGAGGCCAACGCGCTGCTCCCCGAGCTGATTACCCGGGTCTCGCGTCTCCAGTCGGCCCACGAAGCGTTGCTGCGAGCCTCGGCGGCCGGCGACACCCATGCCGGCAACGGCACCGGCTCCGGGGCGGCCGCTCAGGCGGCGGCTCAGCAGGAGTTCGAAGCCGCCCTGGCGGCGGTGACCGACTTGGATGTTGTCGTCCGCGACGCCGGCACGGGCATCATTGACTTCCCTGCGCAGCGCGCCGGGGAAGCTGTCTATCTGTGCTGGCAGCCGGGAGAGGATTCGGTGGGGCACTGGCACGATCGCGCCGGCGGCTTCGCGGGGCGCCAACCGCTCTGAGCTCAGGACGGCTTGGCTGGCCGGCCAACCATGCAGCGGGCCACCCTGTTCCGCACTACACTACCGGTGCGTCTCCCCGGCCCCGCTCAACCCACACATATCAACCGACGCAGGTGGGCCACGGAGCGGCGGCACTCTCGAAAAGGAGGAACCTGCCCATGCACGATTCTTCGAGTACCGCCTCCGTGACCGACCACGTGAGTTCGGAGTTGATCGCGGGCTAGGTCGTTCGACTTGGGAGAGGCGCAGACCGCCCCAAGCGGTCCTCTCCAGACTCACGAATCGATTGGCGGCGGGGCCGGTGTGGCTCCGCCGCTCTCTTGTTCAGGCGCTCGCCGGCAGCCGGCTCAGACCGACCCGGCCACGGCTGTCTGGGCGGCGCGCGTCGCCTCCTCCGGTGACGCCACCACCTGGTCTCGCTCGATGTAGCCCTCCGCCCCGGAAGCCAGGCGCACACGGACGAACGAGGCGTTGCCGCCAGGGACCGCCTCGATCTCGGTGGCGGTGAGCACCTCGTCGCCTCGTGCTGCCTCGAAGCTCGGCTCCTCGAAGAGCCGGTACGGCGTGCCCGCCCACGAAGCGACAAGGGTGACCGGCCCGGGTGGGATCGGGCGCTCCCGGTAGATGGTGCGGGGGTCGTCCCGCCCCGACGTCAGGAGGTTGACCAGTTGCACGGCTCGCGCCGTCGGCCCGCGGTCGGCCTTTCCCATGGCCTTGAAGATGAGGCCACCCCCGCTGCTGGCGGTGATCATGACCCGGGTGCCGACCTCAGCAGGCTCCGTGACGCAGCGGACCCAGCGGACACCGGCTCGCGGCCGCGACCAGGTGCCGAACATGCCCCGCCGGCGGAACTCGACCACTCGCGCCTCCTCAGCGCCCAGCACCTCGAAGCGATACGGCATGGTGCCGATCGCCTGCTCCATGGCGGCGAACACCACTCGCGAAGGCACGGGCACGACAAAACGCCAGTCCTGCGCCTGTTTTGCCAAGGCCATGGCGTCGGATTCTACGAAGCCGCGCGCCTCGCCGGGCCGCGCCACCCACGCCGGCGAGTTTCACGTGCCTACGCAAGCGCTTTTCCACAATCAGCGCCCTCGCACACACTCCAGCGTGATCACATCGGGCAGATCGGTGGACGACCCCTGTTGGGGACACTGTGCATAACTGACGGTCCTTCGCGGCACCACAGCGTCGCGCTACGCTCCGCCGGTGCCCATCGTCCTCGCCGTGGCGAACCAAAAGGGGGGCGTCGGCAAGACGACCACCGCGATCAACGTCGCCACCTCGCTGGCGGACCTTGGACGGCGGGTGCTGCTCATCGACCTCGACCCACAGGCCAACCTCACGTCGGGCCTGGGGATCCCGCGCCGTTCGGTCACCACCGGGGTCTACGACGTCGTCGTCCTCGGCCGGCCCATCGAAGCGGCGCGCATGCCCACATTGGTGGAGCGGCTCACGCTGGTCCCCTCGAGCATCGCGCTGGCCGGCTCCGAGATCGAGCTCGTCAGCCTGCCCCGCCGGGAGCACCGGCTCGCCGACGCTCTCCGCGGTCTCGACCCCCGCGACGACTACGTGATCATCGACTGCCCGCCCAGCCTCGGCCTCCTCACCGTCAACGGCGTCGTGGCTGCACAGCGGCTCCTGGTGCCGATCCAGTGCGAGTTCTTCGCGCTCGAAGGCCTCGGACTGCTGCTGCACACGATCTCGTTGCTGCGCCGCGAGCTCAACCCCGACCTGGGCATCGCGGGCATCGTGATGACGCAGTTCGACGGTCGTCTGGCTCTGGCTCACGAGGTGGTCGACGAGGTGGCACGCCGCTTCCCGGACCAGATCCTCCGCCCGCTCATCCCCCGCAACGTCAGGCTCAGCGAGGCACCCAGCCACGGCCTGCCGGCCAGCAGGTACGACGCGTCATGCCGGGGTGCGACAGCGTACGCAGCACTGGCGGCGGCGCTGGACGCGCGCCTCCGCTCCGGGATCGCAGCTGCCGAGCCGGTGGAGTCGTCGGTGTGACCGAACCCGGCGAGGAGCGGTCCTTCCGGCGTCGCGGCCTGGGCCGCGGCCTCGACGCGCTCCTGGGCGCCGACCGCGAGGCGGTGGGAGAGGATGCGGTGCTCATCTCAGTCGCCCCGGCGGCGGTCGCCCCCAACCCCGAGCAGCCGCGGCGCGCCTTCGACCAGGCCGACCTCGCAGCCCTTGCGTCGTCGATCAGCACCCACGGCCTGCTGCACCCCATAGTCGTGCAGCGCAGCGGCGACGGCTACCAGCTGGTGGCGGGGGAACGCCGGCTGCGGGCCGCGCAACTCGCCGGGGTTGCCGCCATTCCGGCGGTCGTGCGGGCAGAGGTCGAGTCACCCCGGGAGTCGCTGGAGCTGGCCCTCACCGAGAACCTCCTGCGCTCGGACCTCAACCCCATCGAGGAGGCGACGGGGTACGCCCGCCTGGTCCAGGGCTTCGGCCTGACGCACGAGGCGGTGGCGGTCCGCCTGGGCCGCAGCCGCACCGCCATCAGCAACAGCATCCGACTTCTCGGGCTGCCCGTGACAGTGCAGCAGGCTGTCATCGAGGGCCGCATCTCAGCGGGACACGCCCGGGCGCTCCTGGCGCTGGACACGACAGAGCGGCAGGAACGGCTGGCAGCACGCGTGGAGGCCGAGGGGCTCTCGGTTCGCGAGGTTGAACGCCTGGCGCAGACCGAGGCTGTCATCAACGTCGACCCGGCGCGCCGCCCGGCGCTCAGGTCCTGGGAGCGGCCCGACGACCAGGCGCTGCGCCGCGGCTTCGAAGCCGCGCTGGGCCTGCCGGTGGATCTGCATCGCAGTGCGGCCGGCAAAGGCCGCCTGACGATACATTTCGGCGACGACGAGGAGCTCGACGGCCTCTACCGCCAGGTGCGCGGCCCGCAGCTCTGACGCCGGCGTGCCGGGCGGGGTCAGCCGACCGGCCGGTCCTCCTTGCCCGTCAGCCTGGCTTCGGCCGTTCCCGCGTCCAGGTTGGCAAGGAACGCCTCGATGTACTTCGGACGCTCCGCCGGCTTGTAGTCCAGGAGGAACGCGTGCTCCCATACGTCCATGACGATGATCGGCTTGAAGCCCGCGATGTTGCCGTCCTCGTGGAGCGTGATCCAGTGGTTGCTGAGCCGGCCTGTCGCGGGGTCGAGGTAGGTCACCGCCCAGCCCACGCCGCGCATGGCGCCGACGGCTGTGAAGTCCTTCTTCCAGGTCTCAAGGTCTCCGAACGACTCGCCCAGCGCGCGGCCCAGGTCCGACGAGCTGGAGATCTCACCGCCTGTCGTCTGGCTCGTGAGATTGCCGAAGTACCACTCGTGCAGCACCATGCCGTTGTACTCGAAGCCCAGGCGGCGGGTCAGCTCGGCGTATGCCGGCGAGGCAGTCTGCCCGCCGGTGCACATCTCCACCAGCTGCTCATTGAGCAGGTTGGTGTTTTTGACATATCCGGCATAAAGTCCGAAGTGAACTTCGAGCGTGTGGTCCGAGATCCCCTGGAGTCCGTGCAGGTCGAACGCGCGCTGCTTGTACGGAGTTTGTGTCAAGAGTGCCATGAACACACCTCGCCGTGTTGCGGTCTGGAGAAGCCGCCCCCCGCCGGCACCGTGAACCATTCTGGCAGCCGGGACAGGGCAGCCGGAGGCCAACCCTCATAATCGGTCGAGTGACCCAGACAGTCCCTGCGCCTGACGAGACGGCGCAGCCGCCGTCAGGCCCGGACCAGCCCGAGCGAGCCCGCCGGCGGCGCTTCTGGGGCATGCCGGGCTGGGCCCGCGACCTCATCGAGGTCGTGCTGATAGCCCTGATCCTCTACATCATCATCTGGAATGCGCTGCAGACCGTGCGGGTCGAGGGCACCAGCATGGTGGGCACGCTGCAGGACCAGGACCTGCTTCTGGCGAGCAAGGTCTCGTACGACTTCGGGCTCAATCCGGCACGCGGCGACATCGTCATCCTGGTCCCGCCCACCGACCCCACACGTGACTTCATCAAGCGGGTCATCGGCCTGCCCGGCGACGTCATCGAGATAGACGGGTCGCACTCGCCCACTCAGGTGCTCATCAAGCCCGGTGGCCAGGGTCCGTGGCAGCTCCTCAAGGAGCCGTACCTTCCCCAGCCCTGGACCACGCAGGACTATTGCTGCAAGCCCAACGGCACCGCCTCCAGCACGCCGGAGCCACTGACGATCCCCCAGGGCGATTACTTCGTCATGGGCGACAACCGCAACTTCTCCAGTGACTCCCGGGCTTTCGGCCTGGTGGCACGGGACAAGATCCTGGCCAAGGCTTTCCTGCGGATCTGGCCCCTCAACCGCTTCGGCGGGCTCGGGTCAGGGCCGACGCTGGAGACTGCCACCACAGGCTCGGCCCTGCTGCCGCTGGGTGGCGTGCTCTGGATCGAGCGGGTCCGCTGGCGCCGCCGGCGTCAACGCCGTCGCGCTGCGGCCGCGGCGCGGCACGCCGTCAGCTGAGCCAGCGCTCCTGGGCCGACTCCCAGTCCACCAGCTCGCCGGGCTGGAAGAAGAGAGCGATCTCCTGCTCGGCCCGCTCCGCGCCGTCGCTGCCGTGCACCACGTTGGCGCCGATGCTGACAGCCGTCTCGCCGCGGATGGTGCCCGGTGCCGCGTTGGCCGGGTCGGTCGCACCCATCATGGTGCGCACCAGCGCTACGGCAGACGGCCCCTCCCACACCATGGCCACCACCGGCGCCGCGGTTATGAAGGTGACCAGGGACTCGAAGAACGCCTTGCCGGCGTGCTCGGCGTAGTGGCGCTCGGCCAGCTCCCGGTTCATGCGCAGCAGCTTCAGGCCGACCAGGTGCAGCCCGCGCTGCTCGAACCGGCCGACCACCTCGCCGACCAGGGCCCGCTGGACGCCGTCGGGCTTGACCAGGACCAGGGTGCGCTCGATCGCCATGGCGGGGCAGTCTAAAGGGCGAGGTGGCGCGCGGCGACCGGCCGCTGTCAGGCCAGGGCGGCGGCCAGGCGTGCCTGGCTGCGAAACGGCCCCACCGCCGCGGCGCGCAGCCCGGCGTCGAGCACCCGGCCCGCCACCCGGCGGACTTCGCCGGCATCCACGGCGTCGAGCCGGCTCACCACCTCTTCCGGCTCCACGATCGTGCCGGTGAGCAACTGCTGCTGCCCGGCGTACTCGCAGAGTGCCGAGGTGCTCTCCAACTGGAGCAGCAGCCTGCCCTTGGCGTATTCCCGGGCCTTGGTCAGCTCGGCGTCGCCCACCTCCTCCGCCGCCAGCCGGCGCAGCTCGGCCACCGCCGCCTTGGCGGCACCGGCCATGCGCCGCGGCTCAGCGCCGAGCCCGATGCCCAGCACACTGGTGTCGGCCAGGCGGCTGGTGAAGGAGTGCACGTCGTACACCACTCCCTGCCGTTCCCGCAGCTCGAGGAAGAGGCGGCTCGACATGCCCTCGCCCAGCACCACGTTGAGGATGTCGACAGCGTAGCGGTCGGGGTCCAGATAGGACGGGGCCCGGGCGCCGATCAGCACATTGGCCTGTTCGGCCGTCCGGCGCACCAGGCGCAGGGGCTCTCCGTCGGGCGGCGTGGCCGGCGGCGGCACCGGCGGCGGCTCCGACGACCGCTCGCCTACCCAGGGTGAGAGCTCCTCGAGGAGCATCGCCTTGGCGGCCTCGGGATCGACGGCACCGGCGATCGACACAACGAGTGCGTCGGGGCGCACGTGCCTGCCCAGGTGGGAGCGGCACGCGTCGGCAGTGAACGACCTGACGGTCTCCTCGGTGCCGGCCACGTCACGCCCCAGCGGATGGCCGGGAAACATCACCTCGTCGAACACGATCTGCACTTGGTCCTGCGGGTTGTCCTGGTACATCCGCAGCTCCTCGATCACCACCTGGCGCTCGCGCGCCACCTCGTCCGGGTCGAGCACGGGGCGGAGCAGCATGTCGGACAGGACGCTGACGGCGCGGCGGAGCTCGACGGCCGGGACCCGTGTCCAGAACACCGTCGCCTCGCGGTCGGTGGCAGCGTTGAGGACCCCGCCCACGCCCTCGATGGCCTCGCTGACGGCGCGTGGGGTCGGGTAGCGGCCACCGCCCTTGAAGACCATGTGCTCCACGAAGTGGCTTATCCCCGCCTCGGGCTCGGACTCGTAGCGCGACCCGGCGCGGAGCATGAACGCCACCGCCACCGATGCCCGGTCGGCCATGGGAACTGTGACCAGCGTCGACCCGGCGCCGAGCTCCTCGACGAAGAACGACGCGCGCCGGCTCTGTTCGGCGGTGAGCAGCGCGATGCCGCGTCCTGCCGGCGCGGCGCTCAGTAGCGGCGTCCGAACGACGAGCCGCGTCGCGAACCGAACCTCGCCGGTGCTTCCGGGAGGCCGCCCTGAGCCGGGCCGGTGGGGTGGATGACAACCCGCCGCGCCGGCTCCCTGCCGAAGCTTTCCGTGCGGACGTCGGGATCCTCCGCAAGCGTCAGGTGGATGACGCGGCGCTCGTAGGCGTGCATCGGGTCGAGGGTGTACTTCTCACCGCTGCGCTTGACCCTGATCGCCAAACGCTGGGCCAGCTCGCGCACCTGGTCCTCGCGGCGCGCTCGGTAGCGCTCGACGTCGAGGATGATGCGCCGTCCCTCGGCCGAATCTGCCTCGCCCATCATCAGGTTGACGGCCGTCTGCAGCGCACGAAGCGTCTCCCCTCGCCAGCCGATGAGCAGCCCAAGGTCGTCTCCACTGATGTCCAGCAGCACCGGCGGCGCCCCCTCGCCGTCGCTGCGCGCAGCTCCACGACGCACCGAAACCCTGCAGGGGATCTCCATCCGGGTCAGCAGCTCTTCCAGGAGCGCCCGGGCCTGGGCGGCGTGGTCGTCGATGCGGTACACCCGCACCCTGGCTTCCGACGCCGACAGCCGCTCGCCGGGTACCGGCCGCGACCCCCCCACCAGCACCTCGACCTCGGCCTCGTCGCGCGTGATGCCCAGCTGCGTGAGCGCCGACAACACCGCCTCCTCGACGGTCCTCCCTCGTGTCTCGACCACATCCTCGGTTATCACCGGCGCCGTCTCCTCCGTGCGTTCCCCTTCGACCGCGCCTCCGCCCTGGCCAGCGCGCGCTGCGCCGTCTGGGTCCGCGGCACCGCGGCGCGGCCGGTGCCGTTGCCGGCTGCGGCCGCCTGCCCGTTTTTGCCATTGTTGTCAGCAGCTTTCGGCTGCGACGGCGCCACCAGCGCTGCTGCCGGAGAGGGCAGGCCACGCCGCGCCGCCGCATGTTCCGGATGGGTCATCTTGGTGACACGCGCTGCACCCGGGAACCATGCCGGCACCTTCAGCCCGCCCCAGCCGACGATGATGAACTGCTGCAGCACCATGAACGCGGTTCCCGTCGCCCAGTAGATGGCGAGACCCTGGGGCAGGATCAACCCGAAGATGAAGATCATCACCGGGAAGATCAGCGACATCTGCTTGCTCACGTTGGCCATCGAGCGTTCCTGGTCGCTCATGTCCGGGCGTGGCGGCGGCATCATCATCCGCGACTGCGCGAAGGTGAAGGCAGCGGCAATGAGAGGCAGGATGAGAAACTCCGCGTGTGTCAGGAGCCCGCTCCAGTTGCCGTTGGTCACGGCTGACTGCGAGAGGTCGGGGATCCAGAGAAAGCCCTTGCCGGCAGTGGCCAGGAGATGCGAGTTGGTGACGGTGCGGATGGCCGTGTAGAGGCCGATCAGCACCGGCATCTGCACCAGCGCCGGGAGGCAGCCGCTGAGTGAGCTGAACGGGCTGATGCCGTGCTCGCGGTACAGCTTGTTCATCTCCGCGCTGAGCTTCTGCGGTTCCTTCTTGTACTTCTTGCGCAGCTCCTGCAGTTGCGGAGCCACCATCCGCTGCTCGTTCTGGATCTTTCGCTGCAGGCGCAGCTGCCAGTGGAACACCGGGAACAGCACGGCACGGATGAGCAGCGTCAGCACGATCACCGCGAGTCCGAAAGCGCCGATCGCCTTCAGGAGGCTGACGTCGGCGAAGGACACCGTGAGCTGCTGCAGCAGCCATTGGAACGGCCCGCCAAGGAAGGTGAAGATGATCACCGGACGCCCTCGTTCACGCCGGCCATGTGCAGCTCACGATGGCGCTGCCTGGCCTCGCGCCAGCTGATGTATTCCTCCGGCACCGGGTCGATGCCCCCGGCATGGAAGGGATGGCAGCGGCCGATGCGGCGCAGCGCCAGCCACCATCCGCGGCGGAAGCCGAACCGCTGGATCGCCTCATAGCCGTAATGGGAGCACGTCGGCTGATAGCGGCAGCCGGAGACCATGCCGAAGAGCGGTCCGACAGTCACCTGGTAGACGCGGATGAAGGCGAGGCTGGCCCGCCTCATGACGCAGCCACCGCGCGAGCTGCCCGCAGCATGCACGCCGACAGAACGGTGCGCAAATCTTCGAAAGGCATCGTCGCCGCCTCACGGGGCACGCTCAGCACGGCGTCGAGCGAAACCTCCGGCAGGACAGTTGCCAGGGCCGCCCGGGTGCGGCGCCGCGCCCGGTTGCGTTCGACCGCCGACGCAGCCCGGGTGACGCCGACCGCGACCCGCGAGACATCGCTTGCGCCGGCCTGCACCCTGGCTCGAACCCCATCCTCGCGGACCACCACTCCGTGCTCCCGAATCCGCGCAATCCGGCGTCGCCCACCGAGGCGATGCCGCGAGCTCACCCTGTCGACGCGGGCGTCAGGCGTTTGCGGCCCTTGCGGCGGCGCGCCTTGAGCACCTGGCGCCCTCCGGGAGTCGCCATGCGGACGCGAAACCCGTGGGTCTTGCGCCGATAACGCTTCTTGGGCTGGTAGGTCCGCTTGATGGGGGATCTCCCACATGAATCACGTCCGGGGCGCTGTACGGCGCCGCAAATCCGGACGGAGGCACGTCGAGTATAGCAACCGCCTGGACTGGCACACCCTGCCGCGCATGGTTGTCCTCCACCACGGGCATTGCTAGACTGGCGGTTCGCCGCGGCGGGATGATGCAACCCTCGCTCCGCATCACAGCCCACATCGCCCTAGTCGGCGCTTTGCATTTCTTTTCCACGTGTGTGCGGAACATGTGGAAAAGATCGGGCGGGCAGCAGAGCATGCAGGGGGATGTCATGGCGTGAAGAGCGGAGTCGTCGTCGTACCGATCACATCCCCGGCCCCAGCCACGTGAGCCTCACCGAAGGCCCCGACGGCCCCGGCCCAGCGCTTCTCGATCCGGAGCAGATCTGGCTCGTCGCCCAGGAGGAGTTGCGCTTCCAGCTCTCGCGACCCGGGTACGAGACCTGGCTGGCGAACGCTGTGCTGCTGGGCAGCGATGGTCACACCTTCACCCTCGGCGTGCCCACGCGCCTGGCCCGTGACTGGCTGACCGACCGCTACGTGCCGCTCATCCGTGAGACGCTCTCGGGTGTGCTGGGCCGCGACTGCGACGTCGTGGTCACCGTTGACCCCGCCGCGGCGCCGCCACCCGACGAGCCCGCGCTCACCGAATATGAGACGGTGCTGACCGGCTCCGCAGCTGCGATCAGCGCCGTCGACGACGGCAGCGACGATGCGCGGCTGAAGCCCGAGTACACCTTCAGCAGCTTCGTGGTGGGCAACTCCAGCCGCTTCGCGGCCGCCGCCTGCAAAGCTGCCGCTGACGCCCCGGGCAGGGCGTACAACCCGCTGTTCCTGTACGGCGGCGTGGGACTCGGCAAGACCCACCTGATGCACGCGATCGGTCATGCGGTGCGTGAGAAGAACCGCCACAGCAAGGTGGCGTACATCACGTCCGAGAAGTTCATGAACGAGATGATCGCCTCGATCCAGGAGAACCGCGCATCGGATTTCCGCATGCGCTATCGCACAGTTGACGTGCTCCTCATCGACGACATCCAGTTCCTCGCCGGCAAGGACCGCACGCAGGAGGAGTTCTTCCACACATTCAATGCGCTGCACGAGATCCAGAAGCAGATAGTCGTCAGCAGCGACAGACCTCCCAAGGACATTCCCACGCTGGAGGACAGGCTGCGCAGCCGCTTCGAGGGCGGCCTCATGGCGGACATCCAGCCGCCGGACTTCGAGACCCGGCTGGCGATTCTCAACACCAAGCTGGGCACGCACATCCACCTGGTGCCCGACGACGTCTGCGCCTTCATCGCGCATCGCATCCAGAAAAATATCCGTGAGCTCGAGGGCGCGCTCATCAGAGTGCTGGCGCACGCCTCGCTCAACAACCAGCCCGTGACCCTGGAGGCGGCGCAGCAGATTCTGCGGGACATCATCCCGATGCAGGACACAGCCCCGGTGAGCATCGACGCCATCCAGGAGACGGTCGCCGACCACTACCGCATCTCCGTGGAGGAGATGAAGGGCAAGCGCCGCGACAAGCACATCGTGTTCCCCCGCCAGGTGGCGATGTACCTGATCCGCGAGGAGACCGAGTCCTCGCTGCCCGTCATCGGCGTCGCGTTCGGCGGCCGCGACCACACCACAGCGCTGCACGCCATCGAGAAGATCTCCGAGCTGGTGCGCGAGGACACGCGGCTGCAGGGCGACCTCCGTCAGATTCGCAACCGACTCCAGGCCCGTTGAGAAGCCTGTCGACAACCGGTGGAGCGAGCTGTGCAGCAGCGTCGCTTCCTGCCGCCTGGGGAATGCCGGTGCACAGACCGGTGCACCACTCCACAACCAGGCAGCCGTCGTGCACAGCCACGGCGAGTTGCGCGAGGCAGGTTATCCCCGCTGTTCGTCCCTCTACTGCTACTCCTGATTTCCTTAGACTCATGCAGTCTTCAGGAGTCGTCTGGTGACAACCACCCGTGACAGGAGTGCTCATCGATGAAGGCCACGGTTTCGTCCTCCGCCCTCAGCGCCGCCCTGGGGTTGGTGTCGCGCGCGGTGTCACCGCGCTCCACGCTGCCCATCCTGGGCAACGTCCTCCTGGAGACGGCGGAGGACGGTCTGCGGCTGACAGCCACCAACCTCGATCTCACGATCTCGGCGACGGTGCCGGCGACCGTGCTGGAGGAAGGGCGCACCACAGTACCGGCACGTCTGCTCAGCGAGTACATCTCGTCCCTGGGTGAGGCGCCATGCTCGATCGAGCTGGACCCAGCGACGCAGGTGCTGCGTCTGCAATGCGGCGTGCACAAGGCGAACCTGCACGGCATCGACGCTGTGGAGTTCCCGCCGCTGCCCTCGCACGAAGCAGCGGCATCCATCGAGGCGGACTCCGTGACGCTGCAGAACGCGATCACCCAGACAGTGATGGCTGCCAGCGCAGACGAAGCGTCGCCGGTGCTGACAGGTGTGCTGGTGCAGATCGACGGCAAGCGGCTCACGCTGGCGGCCACCGACCGTCACCGGCTGGCTGTCAAGAACATCGATGTGACAGTCGAGGGGACGCTGCCGGTCACCTCGGTGATCGTTCCGGCGCGGCACCTCAACGAGGTGGCACGAGCGGTGACGGCGCAGCGGCCGACGGTGACGATAGCGTTCTCCGAGGCGCGCAACCAGGTCTTCTTCACGCTCAAGGATGTGGCCATCTCGTCGCGACTCATCGAGGGGACGTATCCCAATTACGCGCAGGTGATTCCCGGCGAGTCGGCGACGGTGGTGAGTCTGCCCACCGCGGCGCTGCTGCGCGAAGCGCGCACCGCGGCGGTGCTGGCGCGCGACGCAGCCAACCCGGTGCGTCTGCAGGTGGGTGACGGCACGCTCACGCTGCGCGCCCAGACGGCGGAGGTGGGCGACGACGAAGCGCCGCTGACGGCGACTGTCAAAGGCGACGAGGTGCAGATCGCCTTCAACGCACGCTACGTGCTCGACGCGCTCTCGGTGCTGGACTCCGACGAGGTCCAGCTGTCCTTCAACGGCGCGCTCAATCCCGGCGTGCTGCGGCCGGCGGGCCGCGAGGACTATCTCTGCATCATCATGCCGGTGCGCGTGGCCTAACACCCCCGCTCACATCGGCACGAACCGGAGCCGCCTCACGACCGGCGAGTCGAGCCGCGAGTTCATGCCGTTGATGACGCTAACCGAGTCGAGCTGCAGTTGATGCGCCAGAGCGGTGTTGCTGGTGGCGACGACCAGCGCGCCGCGCTCCAGCCGCTCGGCGTGGCACATCGATGAGAGCGCCGGCCCGACCACCTGCGCAAACACGGCGCGGACCTGCTCGTCGCGCACCCTTCCGCGGACTCCGAGGTTGCGCAGTGCGGGGTCGATGAGGTCGCCCAGCCGGTCCGGGCCGGCGTCTCGCTTCACTCCGCAGTCTCGCTGACGCTGCCGCCGCGCACGCTGAAATGATGCACGGCGCTGAACACGCCGGTGTCGGGCAGCGGCTCGGTGGTCGTCACCAGCACCTGGTGCGCTCCCGAGGCAAGTGCTGTCATCAACTCTGCGCGGCGCTGCTGATCCAGCTCGCTCAGCACGTCGTCGAGCAGCACCACCGGCGTGACACCGCTGACAGCTGCGACGTGACGCATCTCAGCAAGCTTGCAGGCCAGGACGATGCTCCGCTGCTGACCCTGGGAGGCTGTGTGCCGCGCCGGCCGCCCGTCGAGCAGCACCTCGATGTCGTCGCGATGCGGGCCGACCACTGTCACGCCGCGCGCCTCCTCCTCCGCGGCGCGGCGCTGCAGCGCTGCAAGGATGGTCCGCTCGGCCGCGTCGTCACCCTCCACGCCGGCTCCGGCGCTGGAAGCGAAGCGCAGCTCGAGGCGCTCGCGGCCGCCACTGAGATCGCGCAGCGCCTCGGCTGCGGCCGGTGACAGTGACTCGACGAGGCGGGCCCTGGCCACCGTCACCCGCGCCCCGTGATGCACCAGCTCTGCGGTGAAGGCGGCCAGCCCGTCCCGCCCCCGCCCCTCGGCCCGGATCTGGTGCAGCAGCGCGTTGCGCTGCTCGAGGACCCGGCGGTAGCGCAGCAGGTGGTTCGCAGCCCGGGGGTCGAGCTGCGACAGCAGTGTGTCCAGCAGACGCCGGCGCCCCTCCGGACCTGCCTTCACGAGCTGCAGGTCGTCGGGCCAGAACAGCACCACGGGACACAGCCCCAGCACGGAGCGAGCCTGGCGCGGCTTGCCGTCGACGGTTGTGGAACGCACCACCCGCTCGGATCCGTCGTGACGCTCGAAGCGAGAGCCGAGCTCATGCTCGATGGGGCCGCGCTGCACGCTGGCCTCGATCTGGCACCGCTCGCTGCCCCACTGGACCAGGTCGGCCGCGGTGGCAGCCCGCGGGGAACGGGTGAGCGCCAGGGTTGCCACCGCCTCCAGGAGGTTGGTCTTGCCCTGGGCGTTGGGCCCGGCGATGACGTTCAACGACGGGCCGAAGCGGACAGTGGCCTCGCCGTAGTTGCGAAAACGGTGCAGGCGCAGCCGGGTGACGGCGCATCCTGTGGGGTCCGTGGTCATGCCGCCCGCCGGCCGTCGGCAAGATTGGCGACGAGCGCTGCGATCCGGGCTGTGGCTTCGCTGGGGGCCAGCAGGCGCACCGCGTCGCGCATGGCTGCCAGGTGCTCGGAGCCGGGCGCCGATAGCTCGGCCACCGCATCGACCAGCTGGCGCACGGTGGGGACGTAGCGCCCGGCACCGGTCGCCGTCACCCAGGACACGTTGCCCCGCTCCTGGCCGGGAAGGTACGAGGTCAGCAGCAGCGGCACGCCGGAGCACAGCGTCTCAGCGATGGTGCCGGGGCCGGCCTTGGTGGCCACCAGGTCCGCCGCGCGCAACCAGTCGGGCATGTCCTCGACGAAGCCGCGTACCGTCACCGGGCGGCCCGAGGCGTCGCGCAACCCCTGGAGACGCCGCAGCGCCCGCTGGTTTCGGCCGGTGATGACCGCCAGCTGCACGCCGAGGCCGGCCGCTGCCACCGCCCTGGCCCGGCGGTCGATGCCCCCGGAGCCGTCAGCGCCGCCGCAGACCAGCAGCGTGAACCGTGCAGCGTCGAGGCCGAGCCGTTCCCGGGCCGAGTCTCTCGCGGCCGGACCCGGCAGCGGACTGGTGAAGCGCTCGTCCACTGGGAGTCCGAACTGGTGCACACGATCCCCCGGGATGCCGGCTCGCCGGCACTGGTCGAGGCCGCCAGGGGACGGCACCACGACGGCGTCGACGCCGGTCGCCGCCCACGAGGCATGGATGTCGACCAGGTCGGTGACCACGGTGATCGTCGCCGGCCGAGGGCTGGCCTGGCGCGCGGCGCGGACCATCGCCTGGTTGAGCAGTGGATGAAACGACACGATGGCATGGGGCCCGACGGCGGCTGTGCTGCGCTCGACGGCGCGCCCTACGATGCGGAGCAACGACCGGTTGAGCGCCGCCACAGCGGCGCCGGAGTTGGTCGCATGCCACAAGGCCCCCCAGAGCCAGCGGGCGCGGCGGGTCAGCGGTCCGTACAGGTCGGCGCCGGCGCCGACGGCTCGCGGTGAGCCATCGGCGAATGGGTCGAGCAGTGTGATGGCGAACTCGCCGGGGCGCGTGGACTCGAGTCGCCGGGCCACCGCCGTGGCTGCGGCCCGGTGACCACCGCCGGTGTCGGCGATGAGGAACAGGAGGCGGCGCATCAGTTCAGGCTGACAGCGACTGCCTGCAGCGCCGTCCCGCCGCCGGCACCGATGGGGACCGCCTCGCTGCCGTCGGCGTTCTCGATGACTGCCTGCTCCAGGCCCGCGGTTCCCGGCCCGAGATAGGCGAGGAGCCGCCCCGATGGCGCGACGTCCAGCGAGGTGAGCGCCGAGGCATCGAGCGTGATTGGCAGCACTGCTTCCTCGCCGGTCGATACGGTGACGGTCACCGGCTGGAAGGATCCGTCCGGCTCTTCGATCGTGCCCAGCAGCGTGCCGGTGTCGATCCATCCGTACGGGGTCAGCCGGGGGTCGAGCAGCCGTGGGGTGCTGCGCCCGGCGCCCAGGCTCACCAGCCAGGTGCCTGCGGCCGCGCCCTCACGGCGCACAGCCAGCTGGGTGGCGTCGGGCGAGAGCGCGGGGTTGGAGGCGCTGCCCTGCAGCCCCGGGACGGGATAGCGAAGCTGGATCACGGCGTCTGCCAGCTCCACGTGTGCACCCTCCAGGCCGAAGGTGGAGAGCACCAGGAGCTCGCTCTGCGGACCCCACTCGGGGGGCGCCGCGAGCGGATCGCCGCCAGGCAGCAGTTCGGAGGAGCTCACCGCCGGCCGGTACACCGCAAGGCCGCGCTCAGTGGCGAAAGCCACGGCGCTGCCGTCGGGCGACCACGACGGCTTGGATGCTCCCGGAATCAGCGCCCGGACCGCGCCCGTGGCGGGGTTGAGCACAGCCATGGAGAGTGGTGCCCCGGGAACTGACAGGTCCTGCTCCACCACGGCCAGCCAGTGCGAGCCCGGCGACAGGGTTGCAGCCGTATAGGCGTAGAACAAGTCGCCGAACGCCACGCTGCCGCAGCCTGAGGAGATGGAACACCGGGGCGCCGTAAGGACGGTCTCCGCGTCAATGGGATCGCCGGTCGTCGCAGATGCCAGCAGCGCGACGGCAACCTCCGACGCCGCCTCCCCGGGCCGCCCCAGCAGAAGGACTGCGTGGTCGCCGCCGCTCATCGTCCCGGCGGTGAAGGCCGACGACACCGTGGTGCGCAGGCGCTCGCCGTGGGCGTCAGTAGCAGCGTCGGAGACGATGAGCCTGTAGGTGGTATCCGGCACCAGCGGGTGTCCCGGGAGCAGCAGGAAGCGGGTGAGGTCGCGAGACGGTGCGACCCGCGTGCCGTCGATCGCCGGTGAGAGGCTGATCGCGCGCTCCGTTGTCATCGGGTTCATCGGCGTGGAGAAGGTGACGATCAACGGGGCATCGACCGCTACGGCGGTCGAGCCGTCCGGCGGTGACAGCGTGCGCACGTCAGGGGCCGGCTCGGTGGTGATGTTCCAGTTGTGATCGACGGTGTTGGTGACGCCTGCCGGGTCGTAGAAGCCGCCCAGCAGCGTGAACGTGTACTGCTGGTTGTTCTGCAGCTCGGCCCCTGGGTGCAGGAAGGTGAAGCCGGTGTTGCCGGCGTTCCACACCACGCGGCATGGCGCGCCCTGCGCGGCGCCGAAAGCGCTGGCGAT
>JAFAJR010000045.1 GCA_019236085.1 Candidatus Dormiibacterota bacterium | reverse complement strand
CGGTCGGCGAGCACGCGCACCATCTCCACCGCGTACAGCGGCACTCCCTCAGCACGCTGGCGAATCTGCTCGGCTACATCGTCTGGCAGCCCATGAACGAAGCGGTGCAGCAGCTCGAGCATCGCGTCTGCCTGGAGTGGCTCGAGGTGCAGCGACGTGAACCGCCGCTGCCCCGCTCCCCACGTGGGACGTCGCTCCATGAATTCCGGCCGCGCCAGCGCCACCACCATGATCGGGTGGTTCACGGACCACTCGAGGATGCTCTCGATAAAGTCGATCAGGCCCGGGTCAGCCCAGTGCAGCTCCTCGAAGCCGAGGATGGTGGGGCCTCGCTCGGCGATGCGCTCGAAGAAGGTGCGCCAGGCGGAGAACATCTCCTGACGGTCTCCCGGCGGCGCATCGGCGAGCCCCAGGAGGTGCGCCAGCCGCGGCTCTAGCCAGCGGCGCTCATCAGCGTCGGGGATGAACTCCACAAGCGTCGCGGCCAGCTTGAGCTGCGAGGACGAGGCGTCTTCGCCCTCTGCGATACCGGCCCGCATCCGCACCATCTCGCCGAGCGCCCAGAACGCGATTCCCTCGCCGTAGGCCGGGCAGCGGCCCTGGTGCCAGTAGTACGTGCCGGCCAGGCCGTCCGTGTACTTGAGGAACTCCCAGACCAGCCTGCTCTTGCCGATGCCGGGGATGCCGGTGACTGACACCAGGCGTGCCTTTCCCTCGCGAGCCGTGGTGTGGAGCAACTCCTTGATCAGGCCGAGCTCCTCGCTGCGCCCCACGAAGGGCGGCTCCAGCTTCTCGCTTCGCCCCACGCCCTTGCGCTGGCCGACCACGCGGAGCGCGCGCCACGCGGGAATGGGAGCCTCCTTGCCCTTGACGGTGAGGTCGCCGACCTTGGCGAAAGCGACCGCCCCACTCGCGGAGTGAAAGGTCGATTCGCCGACCAGGACGGTGCCTGGCTCGGCCGCGGCCTGCATCCGCGACGCCGTGTTGACCAGGTCGCCGGCCACCATGCCCTGGCCCATGGCGCCCAAATTGACCACCGCTTCGCCGCTGAGCACCCCGCCCCGGACGGCCAGGCCGGTCGCACCCACCTCCTGCCCGAGCGCGGCAACCGCCTCGATGAGCTCCAGCGCCGCCCTGACCGCCCGCTCGGCGTCGTCCTCGTTGGAAACCGGGGCTCCCCAAAGGGCCATCACCGCGTCGCCGATGAATTTCTCGATGGTGCCGCCATAGCTCTCGATGACCGTCCGGCACGTGTCGAAGTAGCGCGACAGCAGGTCACGGACCTCCTCGGCGTCACGCGCTTCGGACAGCGCGGTGAAGCCCACGAGATCGAGAAAGAGGACCGAGACGAGGCGGCGTTCGGCCACTGGCGCATCCGGGCGGGCGGGGAGGACGGCGATCCTCGCCGGCGCCCGCGCTGACTCGAGCGCCGCGCCGCACTCGCCGCAGAACAGATCGCCGGGCTGATTCGCGGCGCCGCAGGCGGGGCAGCGGAGACCCAGAGGCGACCCGCACTTCGAACAGAACCGGCGCTCGGCCCGGTTTTCAGCCCCGCAGTTCGAGCACGTCATCGATCGCTTCCTTTGGTCGTGTGGATGAGGTGCAGGTTAGCGTCGCTTCGGAGGCTCTGCCTCCTTCGTTGCCGCGTTTCTGCGCAAGGCCGCCAGGGAGCGGCGAAACGCACGTCCGGTGCAATCGGTGTTGCTCGCATCTGTGCTGGCATCAGATCGAAATCTCGCGCCTCTCCCGCTCCAGACAGAGGAAACTGCAACAGCCGATTAGTGCTAGGCCTGCGCTCGCAGCCCCGCACCCGTCGCCACAGCGCTGACCGTCAGATGGGAGGTTCGAATCCTCTCTCCCCAGCCAAATCTCCGTATTCGAACCGCCGCGACGAAATGAGAACGTCGAAGGGCTCACAGTAGCGCGCCCCGACAGTAGTCGACGCTTGCGGCGGTCGGGAACGCCGCTGCGAGGCCAATGCTCGAGCGCCTCGGCCGATGCCCTGGAGCGGTCACATCTACCTTTGCACGGGGCTCTGGTGTGAGACCTGACCGCTGCTCGGTCACTGCGGCTGACCGCACCCCCCGCGTCGTGCGGCGAACGGCTTGACTATCACGTCATGTAAGTGGTAACTTACGGTAAGTGCAAACTAACATCGCAGCTGCCGCCCTGGGGGCCCTCGCCGATCCGACCCGACGCACGATCTTCGAGCTCGTTGCGACGCAGCCGATGTCTGTGGGCGCCATCGCACTCCGGGTCCCCGTCAGTCGCCCCGCGGTGTCCCAGCACCTGAGGGTGCTGAGGGGCGCGCGGCTCGTGACGGGCCGCCCCGACGGCGCCCGCCGTCTCTATCAGGTGGATGTCGAGGGGCTCGATGCCCTCAGTGCCTACTTCACTCGCTTCTGGAATACGAGCCTGTCAGCGTTCAAGCACGCCGCCGAGCAGGCGGCCGCCAAGGAGGAGCAATGACCGTCAACAGTCCGGATGCCACGGTTCTCGCGTCGGTGGTGGTGGATGCATCCATCGACATCGCCTTCTCGGTCTTCACAGAGGACATCGGGAGCTGGTGGCCAGACGAGCACCACCTCGCCCCGACCCAGTCCATGGTCTTCGAACCGCGTGTTGGTGGCAAGATCTACGATCGCCTCAAGGACGGCGGTGAGTGCCGGTGGTCGACTGTGCTCGCCTACGAGCCGCCCACGCGTGTCGTGTTCTCGTGGGCGGTGAGCCCGCAGTGGCAGATAGAGACGGACCCCGACCGCGCGAGCGAGGTCGAGGTTCACTTCATCGCCGAGGGTGACAATCGGACCCGGGTCGAGTTGGAGCACCGCAAGATCGACCGTCACGGCGACGGTTGGGAGCAGACCCGCGACGCTGTCCGGTCCGACGGCGGCTGGCCCCTCGGCCTCAGGCGCTTCAGGCAGAGGCTCTCCTCGGCTTCGTGACGCAGATCTGACCGGGCAGCCTCGGGGACCGCGTTCATTTAGCGAGGGAGAAGGCATTCTTCTCCCTCGCGGTCCACGGACACCGCGACTTTGGTGGGCCCCGGAACTTGCGCCAAACCCGTGGGGACGGCTCACCGCCTCTCAACAGCGGCGCGTTGCGCCTACGCGGGCTGAGGCGTCGGGATCACCACCTCGGACTCAGCGCGAGGGAAGGCGGCCGCCGGGGCTGCCTGGGCCATCCGGCAGATTGCGGCGACAGGAGGCCGGAAGGGCTCGTAAGCCACTATCTTCCGGCTGGCCGGGATCAGCTCTTGGAGGAAAAGCGATGGCCGACTGGGGCGAAGATGGTTGGGCGGTGGCGGCCGGCAGTGGCAGTCGCGTGGACCAGGGTCCGCATTGGCTTGAAGTGCTGCTGCGTGGCCGTGACGTCGGCGGCAGCATGGGTGCCTTCGTCTTCGACCACGACAAGATCCCTGAGAACCCGCCTCACGCGCATCTGGCCTTCATGAAGATCTTGTATGTGCTCGACGGTCGCTACGAGTTTCGGGTCGGCAATGCCGAACTCAGCGCGGAGCCGGGCACCTTGCTCGTGGTTCCTCGGGGCAGCTATCACGCCTTCACGACATCGACTGGGGGACGCGTCCTTTTCGTGTGCTCCCCATCGGGCAATGAAGAGATGTTCCTGGAGATGGGCCACCTCGGAACGGGCGCGACACCGGACCAGACCGCTGCGGTGGCGGCCCGCTTCCAAACAGTGAGCTTGTCAGGAGAAGCGGGTCGGGCGTGGAAGGCTGCCTGTTGATTTCCTCGATGGCAACGAGCGTTGAGTGCGGATCTCCTTACTTTCTTCGAGCCAGGATCGCTCGAGCCTCATCTTCGGACATCGGCGGTCCGAGCACCGGCTGACCAGTCTCCCCTGCAACCTCGTTCATCGCTGCGAAGTCCATCGACGCGAGATCGGGCCGGGGTCGATCTGCAGGCACGCCCACACGGCGGATGAACGCGAGGAACGAGTCCGCGTCGTGCGTCTGGAGGAGCACCGCTTCTTCGTCGCCGACATTGCTCAGGGCGTGCGGCACGCCTTTCGGAAGCGAAACGTAGTCACCTGCCTTGGCGGCGAAGGTCTCATCGCCGCAGCGCAGCGCGAGCTGGCCGCTAAGGAGATAGAAACTGTCGTCGACATCGTGGTGCACGTGGAGCGGTGCAGATGCACCGGGCCCGACGTGGTGCTCGATGATCACCGGAACTGCTCCGTCGGGCGAACGCAGTATCGCCTTGTCTCCGTAGAACCAGTACGCCTCACCCTCGCCGTTGGCACTCTTGGACGCACGTCGATCGGTCGTGATGCTGCCAGTCATGGCTTCCTCCTCTTGCGGTGTCGCACCGCGTCGTAACGGTCTTGCTGCTGAGCAAATGAACGCAAGCCGGCCAGAAAGCTGCGGATGGCGAGCTCGACAGCATCGGCAGCCTGCGCGCCGTCCATGTCCCGAAAATTCCGCAGAAGTTCCCACGTGCTCGCCGAGTAGAGGACCTGCAAGACGGCAGATGCTCTCGCGCGCATTCGCGGCGAGGCATCAGGAACTGCGACCGCGACGCAAGCATCGAACATGGCTTGTCGGCGGGGTTGTTGTCGGCGTCGGATGACCGATCCCTGCGGCGAACGGAGCATCGCCTCGATGAGCGGAGCGCCGGCGTCGAAACCGGCGAACGACAGCCGCATGGCTGCGAGCAGCTGCTCTTCATTGGTGGCGGCCAGATCAGCGTGGGTGAGGTTGTCGACGATCCACTCCCACAGAGCCCCCTCAAGGTCTTCTTTGGTGGGGAAATGGCGGTAGACCGTCCGCTCCTGCACACCCGCCGCTGCGGCCACT
>JAFAJR010000235.1 GCA_019236085.1 Candidatus Dormiibacterota bacterium | reverse complement strand
ACAAAGTGCGGCTGAGCGACGAGGAGTGGAAGGCGCGCCTTACGCCGCAGGAGTACTCGGTGCTCCGCAAGGCCGGCACGGAGGCGCCGTTCACCGGCACCTATGTCCACGTCAAGGACAAGGGCACGTACCGCTGCGCCGGCTGCGGGGCAGCGCTGTTCGACAGCGACACCAAGTTCGAGTCGGGCACCGGCTGGCCCAGCTTCTGGGCGCCGCTCGACGGCGAGGCCGTGGAAACGCACCGCGACTGGAGCATGCTCATCCCGCGCACCGAGGTGCGCTGCTCGAGCTGCGGCGGCCATCTCGGTCACGTCTTCGACGACGGACCACAGCCCACCGGGCAGCGCTACTGCATGAACTCCTGCGCCCTCAAGCTGGACAAGGGCTGAAACCCCAGACCGGCCCGTCGCAAGAATGCGAACGGCGTTGACGTTGTAGAGGCGATGAAGCGATCGATTGCGGCTGCCGCGGCCGTCGCGGCCACCGGGCTGCTGGCTGCCTGCAGCTCCAGCACGCCGTCGCCCAGCGGTTCGGCGGCGAGTGGCGGCGGTGGCTCAGGCACCCTGCTGTTCGCGCTCAACGCGCCGGTGAGCGCCGACCCCTACTACGCCGCTGTCATCAGCCGCGGCGCTCAGCTGGCCGTGGACCAGGAGAACCTGGCGGGCGGGGTGAAGATCGGCGGCACCACCTACCGGCTGCAGCTGAAGACGTACGACGACCAGAACGACCCCACGCAGGCTGCATCAAACGTCGACTCTGCGATCCACGACGGCGCGGTGGCGGTGATCGAGGACGGCATCGGCACATCCATCTCGGGAGCGCACAGCACCGCAGCCGGCGTGCCGGAGATTGTGATCACGGACGGCAGCACCACCGCACTTATGGACAAGAATGGCAACATCGTGCCGAGCCTGTTCGGGCTTCGCATTCCCAACGACGCGGCCAGCGATGTGCTCGCCACCTACATCTACAAGAGCTGCCAGAAGGTGGCGATCCTGCACGACGACTCGGACAACGGACGAGACGGGGCCAGCACCCTGACCGGCGCGCTGCAGGACACCAACATCAACCCCAGCCCGGTCATCGAGGTCGCCCAGAACACCCCGACTCTCGACACGCAGGCGCTGCAGATCAAGCAGGCCGGGACCTGCGCCGTAGCCCTGTGGGGAAACGACATCTTCGTGGCCAAGGCGGTCGCCGCGCTGCGCACGGCGGGCGTCAGCGCCGCGATCTACACCAACCAGGCAGGGGAGTCGCCGGCGGTCCGCGCGCTGGACGGACCCAGCGTCACCAATGGCGTGAAGCTCATCTCGGGACGCATGGACAGTGAAGGCGACAACACCGACTTCCCTGCGTTCGAGAAGGCGCTCGCCGCCGACCACCTCGGCCCGACCGATGCCGGTTTCAAGGACGCCGAGGGCCAGGAGATCCGCCAGCCCAACGACATCGACTTCTTCTCCTACGACGCGGTGCACGTGGTCATCGCGGCGCTGCAGAAACAGGGCTCGGCGACCCCCGGACAGACGCTGCTCACCGACATGACCCTGGTCAGCGTCAAGTCCGCCAACGGCGACGCCCGCGGCTTCGACTCCCAGGCCCACGACGCGTTCGCCTTCCAGGATGCGTACATTGCCGTCATCAATGACATGCAGTTCGAGCCGGTGAAGGACGAGGCACTGTCGGCGAGCCTCCCGGATGAGAACGAGATCCTGTCGCAGTTCGCCACGGCTCCGCTCGAGCAGACCTAAGGTCGCGGCACTAGCCGCCTGCCTGTTGCTGTCAGGCTGCGCCGACTTCACGGTGGTCGCGGCCACGCCCACCCCGGGCCCCGGCAGCTTCGTGCCGCCGCCGACCGGCTTCAACCACCGCTTCGGCAACACGCCGCTGAGCTCCAAAGACGGCTTCGCGCTGGAACGGGCGCTGTACGGACAGGAGGTCTTTTGGGAAGTCGCCGTGCGCATCGAGCCCCTCAAGCCGGGCTATGTGCAGCTCTCTGACGGTCCGGCCGTCGCGGCCGCGCGGGGCCAGGTGACGTCGATCCTGCTGGTGATCGCCACCGAGGACCGGCTCACGATCACCGGCCTGCTCGCCTCCAAGGGAGGCGACGCCGGGCAGAAGCGCTACGCCGAGCAACTCCTGGACGTGCTGCATGTCATGGGGTACACGAACCTGCAGTCGGCGACGGTGCTCATCTATTTCACCGAGGCCGATGAGCATGCCCGGCTGGACTGGAATCGCTCCACGGGCTACACGTTCTCGGTGTACGACAACGACCTGCGAGGTTCGAACCTCACCCCGAAGCCGGCGACGACACCGCTGCCGGCGCCAGCCGCCCCCTGACCAGCGACGCCAGCGGAGCAGCAGGCGCCACGCGCCCGTCCTGCTCGAGCCACAGCACCGTGCCGCCGTCTGCCGCATGCTGCCTGGCCAATTCCGTGACGGTCGAGGCGGCATCCGCTGCCAGGCCCACGGTGGGCGAGTCGAGCACCAGCACCTCCGGCGCCGCCGCCCAGGCCGCGGCAACCTGGAGCAGCTGCTGCTCACCGCCCGACAGCAGCCCGCAGTCGAGCCGGCGCCTGCTGCCGATCTGTGGCAGCGCGTCGAAGGCGACCTGAAGTCTGGCGGTGCCGCCGGCAGCTAGGCGCAGCGCCTCCTCCACGGTGCAGCCGGTGACACGCTCGCCGTCGCGCACCGCGGCGGTCAGCCGGCGCCGGCGGTGCGACGGCGAACCATCGAGCGGGCGGCCGGCGACGCGCACCTGACCCTCGCAGGCGAGGCTGCCTGCAAGGGCGGCGGCGAGCGTGGTCTTGCCGGACGCAGAGCCCCCTGTCAGCACGGCGAGGCCGCCCTCTGCAATGTCGAGTTCGGCGATGTCCAGGACGGTTCGCCCGAATCGGCGGACAACCAGACGCCTGAGACTGAGCCCGGGAACGGTCACGACTGGCGCTCCAGCTCCACGACCCTGGTGGCGAGGCTGGCGACGGCCTCGCGATCGTGTTCGCTGATGACGATCGTGGCTCCGGCTGCAGCGGCTGCCCGGAGGCACGAGACCGCGGCAGCCCGGTTCCCGTCATCCAGCCCCGCCAGCGGCTCGTCACAGAGCAGCACCGCAGGAGCTGCAATGATCGCCCGGGCCAGGTCGAGCAGCCGGCGTTGACCGGCGGCGAGCTCGGCACACGGCACGTCCCGCTGGGCGGACAGTCCGAGCCGTTCCAGCCAAGCCGTCGCCACGCCTGGATCCGCCTTTCCCTTTCGCCCGGCTCGGGCGGCGAGCCGGAGCGTCTCTGCCACGGTGCACGAGGCGAAACCCCCACCCTCCTGGGGCAGCAGCGCGACGCCGGCGCGCCGCGCGACGGTGCGCAGGAGTGTCGTCTTGCCGGCACCGTTGGGTCCGACCACCGCCACCACACCGCCAGGCACCGCTTCGAACCCTGGAGCGTCGAGCAGCAGCGCGCCCGAGCCCGACCGCACCTGCAGCGGCGCCACCGCGAGCCCGGCGCCGGCGAGCCCCAGTCGGTCAACCGGCCACGTGGCGGCGGGATCGACGTCGGCCTCAACGTCCCGGGCGGACCGGGACCCGCCCGGCAGAAGCGTGAAGAGGGTTGCCACCGCCAGCACACCCAGGGCGACGGCCTGGGCGCTGGGGGGCCCTTGCCAGTTCAGCGCCGGCAGCACCACCTCGCCCGCCAGGCCCGTGGCCACCGCGACGAGCGCCGCTCCCAGGGGTTTGCGGCCTGCGGCCAGCGCCGCCAGCAGTGGCAGCGCAGCCACGTCGGGAGCGAAGCTCTGGGGATCGGCGGCCCTCGCGACGTGCGCAGCCAGGGCGCCGGCGAACGCCGCGATGAGTCCCGCCGCAGCGAGCACCGTCAACTCGGCGGTGGCTGGGCGAATCCCGGTGTCGCCTGCTCGCTCCCGGTCACTGCCCACCGCCCGCCAGGCCGGCCCCGGCCCCCGCTCCAGCAGCACTGCGGCGGCGACTGTCACCGCCAGGGCGGCGGCGAGCAGCGCGTGGAAGTCGCCGACCGGGGTGAGCACAGCGGTGCGTCCGCCACCCAGCGGCAGGGACAGTGACGGCAGAGGCCCGAGGCCCGACTGCCCCCCGGTCAGTGAGGGAAGCGCCTGGACGGCGGCGCCGGCGGCCAGGGCGAGCAGCAGGGTCATCACTAGGAACACAGGGGCGTCGAGGCGAAGCCCGATCGCGGCGACCGCGCCGCCGGCCGCACCGCCGGCGACCGCGCCGAGGACGACGGCGGCAGGGACCGGCACCCCGTGGATCGCCGCCAGGCCGCTGACGTATGCGCCGACTCCGGCCAGTGCGGCGGCGGCCAGCGGCGGGCGCCCAGCAGCTGCCGCCAGGGCGGCGCCTGCCGCGGGACCGGCCAGCCCCAGGGCCAAGGCGGCCCGGTCCAGGTCAGGACCCGACGCCACCATGGGATAGACGATCGCCGCCACGACGCAGCCTGCCACCAGCGCGGCAAGGCGCCGGGTCAGCGGCGCCATCCGGCCACCACCACCAGCACGGCCGCGGCGTCGGCGACGAATTCGCCGCCACTGCCGAGGAAATACTGCCCCACCACTTCACCGGCGCCGATGAGGGCTGC
This sequence comes from Candidatus Dormiibacterota bacterium, assembly GCA_019236085.1. Classification (GTDB taxonomy): domain Bacteria; phylum Chloroflexota; class Dormibacteria; order Aeolococcales; family Aeolococcaceae; genus JAFAJR01. Next base: position 1,052 of record JAFAJR010000235.1, on the reverse strand, counting down.
CGCCGCGGCGATGCGCAGCGGCAAGCGCATGCCTCCTCCGGCCGCAGCGGCGATGCCGCGCAAGGCAACGAGCACAGCGCCGCCGGCCCCCGCCGACACAGGGAACCGGGCAGCAGCCAGCATCGCCGCAGCAGCCGCCAGCACCCCGCCGGCGGCGAAGCTGACGGTCCGGACCGTCGCGGTGTCAACACCGATCCGCTCGGCCATGGCGGGCGCGGCTGCGGTGAGCCGCAGGGCGGCGCCGACCCGGCCGCTGCGAAGCAGCGCATAGCCGCCGGCCGCAGTGGCGGCGACGACGCCGATGGTGAGGAGGTCGTAGGCGTGCACGACCCCACCAAGCACGTGTAGCGCCCCCCCAGCGATGGGGAACGCGTAGGCGGGGTGAGGGAACAGCGCGAGCAGGAGCTCCTGGAGCACCACCGCCGCCGCAACCAGGAGCGCCGCAGCCAGCAGTGGCCGCCCCAGCGCTGGCGCCACCAGGCCCCGCTCGGCCCCGGCACTCAGGACCCCGCCGACCAGAAGGCCGGCAGGGATCGCCAGCCAGGCCGGGACGTTGCCGCTCAGCAGGGCAGCCGAAGCCAGCACCGCCGCCGCGCCGACCTGCCCTATCGCCAAATGGACAGTCCCGCTGCCGCTGTAGGCCAGCGCAACCGCCGTGGCCACGATGGCGTACAGGGACGCCGCCGCGAGGGAGTCGACGGCCAGCTGAACGGCGATGCCGCCGTTCACCCGACGCTTACCAGGCGGAACCGGCGGCGACCACCCCGGTGGCGAACGCCGGCGGCCATACGGTGCGCTCCCCGCCCGGCTCCCACTCCTGGACCACGGCGCTGGCCAGCAGGTTCTGGCCGAGGTGCGCGCGGTCGGTGGCGAAGCGGACGCCGGCGCCGTTGGGCAGCGTCCCGGCGGGCAGGTCCAGCTGCCTGGCCGCCGCGGCGATGGCAGCCGGCGTCAGCCGGGATGCCCGGGGCAGCACGTCATGGAAGAGCGCCCAGGCTGCGCTGAACCCGGCGATCGCCTCCTCGTCGGGAGAGCGCCCCGTGGCCATGTGC
>JAFAJR010000350.1 GCA_019236085.1 Candidatus Dormiibacterota bacterium | reverse complement strand
ATACCATCGTTGTCGATGAGCCAGGCAGCCCGGCGCGCCCCGAGGCGCGGCGCTGCGGAGAAGTCACACCCCCGCCGTCCCGCAGGGAAAGCCGACGCGCCCAAGCCGTTGGAAGAGGCTGAGCAGAGCCCGGAACACGCCGATCTTCTGCGCCAGTCGTTCTGGAAATGGGGCCGCCTCATGTTCGGCCTGGTCGCGCTCTACGTGGCAGTGCGCTTGCTGCTGCTGCTCGGCGGGATCGTCGCAGCGGTCCTCATCGTGCTGCTGTACCTCGTGTTCGGCGGCGTCGTTGCGCTGGTGGTCGCGCCACTGAACCGCGTGCTCCGCCGCTTCCTGCCGCGGCCTCTGGCTGCGCTCATCGCGCTGCTGGCGTTGCTTGCGGTTGTGGGGTCGCTGGGCTTCGTGCTCGGCTCATCGGTCGTGTCGCAGGCGCCGGCGTTGAGCGCATCGCTGCCCAAGCTGGAGAAGCCGCTCAGCGAGCTGCAATCGTTCCTGTCGCAGCACAACATCAACGTGAGCCTCGGCACCATCGAAAATGTGCTCGGCATCAGCACCGTCGGTGCCACAACGGGCAAGGTGCTGATCACAGCGCTGAGCGTGACCATCGGCCTGCTCGTCGACTTCGTCATCGTCATGGTGTCGGCCTTCTGGCTGCTGGACGACCACGAAACGCTGCGCGGCAGCCTGCTCAACATCCTGCCGGGGCGCTGGCGGGTGCACGTCGACTTCCTGCTGAACGCGTTCACAGTGGTCTTCGGCGGATACATTCGCGGCCAGCTGCTGCTGGCGCTGTTGATCGGGAGCTTCGCCGGTTTCGGCAGCGCGCTGCTCGGCGTCCCATTCCCGCTGATCGTCGGCGTCGCCGCCGGGGTGTTCGAGCTCATCCCGCTCGCGGGGCCGGTGGTCGGCGCCGCGGTGGGCGTGCTGTTCGCATTCACGGTGTCGCCGGCGCTCGCCATCGAGACCGTCGGCCTGTTCGTGGTGATCCACGTCGTCGAGGGCTACATCATCTCCCCGCGGCTCCAGGGCCGGTTCGTGCGGCTGCATCCGCTGGTGACATTGCTGGCGCTCATCGTCGGTGTCGAGGCGGCGGGTTTCCTCGGAGCGTTCTTCGCGGTGCCGGTGGCGAGCCTGCTGGCGGCGATCGTGAGAGCGGAGGTGCGCGAGCTGCGGACCACCCAGCCGGAGCTCTTCACCCTCACGTCCACGGCGACCGAGGTGAGGCGAATGCACCGGGCGCTGCTGGCCGAGTACTCACTCAACCTCGGCGCCTTCGTTCGCCGCCAAATGCGCCGGGTGCGCGGACACCCCAAGGGTCGATAACTGTGTAATCATGTAATCCATGAAAGGACAACCGACCCCGCCTCCCGCGCTGACCGACGACGAGCTGACGGGCTGGTTTGCCGGGCGCCTGCCCGACAAGCTGTTCAACGCCGCGCCGTCCATCACATCCGACCGCGACGAGATCCTCATCGTCGGCGACATCGACGAGCCCGAGGTGCCGGCCGACGCCACCGATGCCACCCGGGGCGCGGCTCGGAGCGCCAGAATCGCCCGCTTCCGGGGCGAGACCCGTGACCGCAGGATCGCGGTGGCGCGTGACGCCGAGCGACTCTTCGGGCGAAAGGTCTCCTGGGGAGCCCGCTGCGGCGGAGTGGAAGAGCATTTCACCACCCTCGGCGTGCCGGTGATGACCCGGTTGCGCATGGAAGACCGCCACGTCCTCGACACGCTGATCGACGCCGGGGTGGCCCGGTCCCGGAGCGAGGCGCTTGCCTGGGCCGTCCGGCTCGTCGCCCGCCACCAGTCGGAGTGGATCGACAGCCTGCGCCAGGCTCTCAGCAACGTGGAGAAGGTGCGTGCAGAGGGACCCGATATCTCCTGACCCCGAGGCCGCGGCGCTCGACGCGTATTCGCGGACCCTGGTGGACGTCGCCGCGGCGCTGCGCCCGTCGGTGGCGTCGGTCCGGCCGCAGAATGCGGCGGGCCGCCCCGCCGGCAGTGGTTCGGGCGTCGCCCTGACGGGTGACGGCTTCGTGGTGACCTCGGCCCACGTCGTCGGTGGCGCCCGCCGCGGCCGGGTCGGCTTCGCCGACGGCCGGGAGATGGGGTTCGAAGTGGCGGGTGCCGACCCGCTCAGCGACCTAGCAGTGCTCCGGGCGGAGTCCGGCGGCCTGCATCCCGCAGCGCTGGGCGACGCGGCGGGTCTCCGGGTGGGCCAGCTGGTCGTCGCCGTTGGCGACCCGCTGGGCTTCACCGGCAGCGTCACTGCGGGGATCGTCAGCGCGCTGGGCCGCTCGCTGCCTGTCGGCGGGCGCGGCCGCACCCGGGTCATCGACGACGTGATCCAGACAGACGCCGCCCTCAACCCGGGCAACTCCGGTGGCGCGCTTGCAGACAGCGCCGCCCGGCTGGTCGGCATCAACACGGCCCTGGCTGGCATCGGCCTCGGCTTGGCGGTGCCGGTCAATCCCACGACGCTCACCATCCTGGGGGCGCTGATGCGCGACGGCCGGGTGCGGCGAGCCTACCTGGGCATCGCCGGCGCGTCACGCCCATTGCCGCCA
>JAFAJR010000349.1 GCA_019236085.1 Candidatus Dormiibacterota bacterium | reverse complement strand
TGACGGGGCGCGCTGACGACCGGTCGCTGGCTCTGGTGGCGGCCCGCGCCGAGGCGGCGGTGGTCCGGACCCGGGCCGCGGGCTGGGCGGCGCTGTCGGCGGAACAGAAATCGGCAGGCGATTACGTGACCTCGGTCGACCGCGACGCCGAGAACGCCGCGCTGGAGGTGTTGCACGCCGGCAGCCAGTCGCCGGTGCTCGCCGAGGAGAGCGGCGGTGAGACGGCAGAGCGCTACTGGGTGGTGGATCCCGTCGACGGCACCACCAACCTGCTCCGCGGCTTTCCAGTGGTCGGGGTCAGCGTGGCGCTCATGGAGCAGCGGCGGCCGGTGGCCGGTGCTGTGGTGGCGCCTTTGCTGGGCGCCGAGTGGTCGGCGGCCGAGGGGGAGGGCGCTCACGACGGCGCAGGGCGGCGCCTCGCGGTCGCCCGCCACCCGGGCAACGGCGTGGCCGCCACCGGCTTTCCCTTCAAGCTGCGCGAACAGACCGGGCGCTACCTTTCCGTGCTGGAGCGCTCGCTGCGGCGGTTCGAGGACCTGCGGCGCGCAGGGGCCGCCAGCCTCGATCTCGCCTACACGGCGCAGGGGAGCTTCGAGGGCTTCTTCGAGCTGGGGCTCGCGGTGTGGGACATCGCGGCGGGCTCGCTGCTGGTCCGTGAGGCGGGCGGCGTCGTCACCGACTGGTCGGGGGATCCTGAAGCAGTGTTCGACACCGGCGACATCGTTGCCGGCGAGCCCTCCTGGCACGAGGTGATGCTCTCGCTGGTGTCGTAACCGCAGGCGCCGAGCCGCTCCTTATAACGTACGGTGCCTGTGAGGACGATGACCGCGGCCGAGCCTGCCACCGGCGTGCTCGCCGGGCGGCGCGTGCTGGTGACCGGAGTGCTGACACCGAAGAGCATCGCCTTCGGCATTGCTGAAGCAGCACAGCGCCAGGGCGCCGAGGTGTTGCTCACGTCGTTCGGCCGGGCGATGAGCCTGACACGGCGCAGCGCCCAGCGGCTGGACCCCGCGCCTGAGGTGCTGGAGCTGGACGTCACCGACACCGCAGGGATCGCCGCCGTCGCCGAGCACGTCCGCACCACCTGGGGCTCGCTCGACGGCCTGGTGCACGCTGTCGGCTTCGCCCCCGAAGACTGCCTCGGTGGCGGCTTCGTGGACGCGCCCTGGGAGTCAGTCTCCACGGCGTTCCACGTCAGCGCCTACTCGCTGCAGGCACTGGCCCGCCAGTTCGTGCCACTCATGTCTGAAAACAGAGGATCCATCGTCACCCTCACCTTCGACGCCAGCGTCGCGTGGCCGCTGTACGACTGGATGGGACCTGCCAAGGCGGCGCTGGAGGCGATCACCCGCTACCTGGCGCGTGACCTGGGGCGCAACCGGATCCGCGTCAACGCGCTGGCCGCCGGACCGCTGGAGACGATCGCGGCGAAGTCCATCCCGGGCTTCAACGTCCTCAAGGAGTCGTGGCAGCGCCAGGCACCCCTGGGCTGGGACAGCGCCGACACCGCTCCGGTCGCCGACGCCTGCCTCTTCCTGCTCAGCGACCTCGCGCGTGCAATCACCGGCGAGGTGCTGCACGTTGACGGCGGCTTCCACTCGCAGGGCGCACCACTGGTGGAATTGGAGGCTGCGCGATGAGCCAGGGCAACGGCAGGGTGCGGGTGGCGATCACCGGGATGGGTGCTGTGACGCCCCTGGGACTCGACGTGGCCTCCACATGGCGCTCCGCCCGGGAGGGCAAGCCAGGCATCAGCCGCATCGAGTCGTTCGACGCCTCGGCGTTGCCCACGCGCATCGCAGGGGAGGTGAAGACGTTCGACCCCGAGGCGGCGCTGGGAAAGAAGGAGACTCGGCGCAGCAGCCGCAACATACAGATGGCCATCGTTGCCGCTCGCGAGGCTGTTGCTGACTCCGGGCTCACAGTTGGCGACATCGCCGAGGACGTCGGCGTCCTGGTGGCGTCGGGAGTCGGCGGCCTCGAGATCCTGGAGCGCGCGGTGCTGACACTGCGCGACTCCGGTGTGCGGCGCGTGTCGCCGTTCACCGTGCCGGCGATGATCGCGGACATGTCGGCGGGCATGATCGCCATCGACTGTGGGGCGAAGGGACCGAACTTCGCCGTGGTCAGCGCCTGCGCGTCAGGTGCGCACGCCATCGGCGAGGCGGCGGAGTGGATCAAGCGCGGCGACGCCACAGCTGTCATCACCGGCGGCACCGAGGCGTCGATCACAAACATCGGCATCGCCACCTTCAATGCCATGCAGGCGCTGTCGACGCGCAACGACGAACCGGAACGAGCCTCGCGTCCCTTCGACAAGGACCGCGACGGGTTCGTGATGGGTGAGGGCGCCGGCATATTGATCCTGGAGGAGTGGGAGCACGCCCAGCGGCGCGGCGCTCGCATCTACGCAGAGCTCACGGGCTACGGCGCCACCGCTGACGCGGGACACATCACGCAGCCCAACGAGGATGGCGACGGTGCAAGGCGCAGCATCCTCAGAGCGCTGCAGCGGGCCCAGCGACACCCGGAAGAGGTGAACTACATCAACGCGCACGGCACCTCCACGCAGCTCAACGACGCAGCCGAAACGCGTGCTGTGAAAGCGGCGCTCGGCGACGCGGCGTCGACGATCCCCATGTCGTCCACCAAGTCGATGCACGGCCATCTGCTCGGCGCTGCCGGCGCCGTGGAGGCGGTCATCACAGTTTGTGCCATGCAGGACCAGTACGTGCCACCAACCATCAACCTCGACGAGCCCGACCCCGAGTGCGACCTCGACTACGTGCCCAACCATGGCAGGCCGGCGCACATCGATTTCGCGCTGAGCACGTCGTTCGGTTTCGGGGGGCATAACGCCTGTCTCGGCTTCAGCAGGGTCGCCGACGCCTGAGCTCGAGCGCGTCTTCGGCGACGGAACGCTGCGTCTCATCCGCGCCGACATCACCACCCTTGCAGTCGACGTCATCGTGAATGCGGCGAACCAGTCCCTCGCCGGCGGTGGCGGCGTGGACGGAGCAGTGCACCGGGCCGGGGGGCCGCAGATCATGCACGAGTTGCGCGAGCGATACGACCGATGCCCCACGGGCTCTGCTGTGATCACCGGCGCCGGACGGATGCGTGCTCGCTTCGTGGCGCACGCCGTCGGTCCTCGGTGGCGCGACGGCGAACACGGCGAGCCTGACCTTCTGCGGTCCGCCTATCGCGCCGCCTTCGCGCTGGCTGCCGAGCACCGCGCCGCAACCGTCGCGGCGCCGTCGCTCAGCACCGGCATCTACGGCTTCCCGGTGGCGCTGGCGGCGCCGATTGCGCTCGACGAGGCGGCCGCCGCGCTCACTGCGCCGGCGACGCCACTCCGCGAGATCACCTTCGCGCTCTTCAGCGATGCCGACCTCGAGGTGTTCAGCGGGGCGTTGCACAGCCTCTGATCTCGCGCAAAGAGCAGCGAGACGGTGACACGGCGTTGACCTGGACGTCGAGAGCCGGCGCATAGAGTGGCTGCGTGGACCGCTCGCTCTCCCGTCCGGTCGCCATCCTCCTGGTCTCTCTCGCGGTGCTCGCCATGGCGCAGTACTTCCGCGAATGGGGGGCCATCCCGGGCCCACTGAGCCGGACGGGGGATTACGCCGCGACATACGCGGCAAGCACGCTGCTGCGCACAGGCCACGGCTCGCAGATGTACGACGAGCCGGTGGAGCAGGCGGTGCTGGCCGCCACCGGGACGCCCACCGGCCACCTCAACATCCCCTTTGAGAACCCGCCTGCTGCTGCCGTGATCGCAGTCCCCTTCAGCTGGCTGGATTCGGCCCTCGCGTACCGCCTGTGGGACCTATTGCAGCTGCTCCTGGTAGCTCTGGCGGCGGTGGTCGCGGTCCGCGCCGCGCCCTGGCCTCGAGCGACGCCGCGGCTGCTCAAGCTGAGCTGCGCGGCGGTGGCGGTGGCCGGCATCGGGACCTCGTTGCTGTTCTTCGAAGGTCAGTGGGACGGCGTCGCGGCGCTGGGCTTGGCGTTGGGCTACGCCGGCTGGCGCGCCGACCGCCGCCTCGCTGCCGGGTTCGCCGTGGGCCTGACGGCGGCGATCGCCAAGCCGCACCTCATCTTCGGCGTGCTCGCGTTCATGTTCGGACGGCGCGACTGGCGGGGGTTGGCGGGCGCTGCTGCGGGCATCGGTGCGGCTGTCGCGCTCTCACTTGTCGCCGGACCCGGCGCGCTCGGCGCCTTCGCCGGGGCGCTGCTCAAGCCGTCGAACAGCCCCGGCCTGGTGATGCAAAGCGCCGTGGGGATGATGGAGTCCTGGCTCGGCGCCGGCGGCTGGACGTTCCTTGTGGGGGTGGTGCTGAGCGCTGCGGCGCTGGTCGGCGCCGCCCTGACGGGGCGTGCCAGCAGGCACGGCCTGCCGCTCGAGCCGGCCCTGCTGCTGGCCACCACCCTGAGCCTTTTTGCCGCCCCGCACCTGCTGGGCCACGACCTCACGCTGCTCACGGCCCCGCTGGTCGGGGCGCTGGCCTGGGCGTGGCGCCGTGACACGCAGCGCTGGCCGGGTCCCCGGACCATCGCTCTCATCGGCGGCTGGCTCGCGGTGTCGCTCGGCACGATGCAGGACACGGCGCACGCCATGCCGCCGATCCCCGGACGGCTCACCCCGTTCGCGCTGCTGCTTATGGCGGCCCTCGCGTTCGGGGTGACCCGCTCAGGCCCGCCGCACCCAGCGCACCCGGCGTCGCTGCGGCTGCGGGCGTGAATCCTCCGGGACCACGCTGATGTTGCCGTCGGACTCCAGGAGACCCAGCTTCACGCCGGCCACGCTGTCCACCCCGTGCTCCCGGATCGCCTCATCCAGCAGGGACTTGTCCAGGCCCTCGGCTTCGATCGCCGAGTCGATGTAGTGGCCGTCGCGGATCACCACGCGTGGCGGAGAGAACAGCAGGCGGTGGAAGAACCCGATTCGGTTCAGCTGCGACAGCGCGTAGTTGAACACCACCAGGCCGCCGATGATGATCAGGCCGCCGCTGAGCGATGAGTCCGGGCCCGTCATGGCCGGCTGCACGGCGTTGGCTACGAGCAGGATCAGGACCAGGTCGTAGAGGGTGAACTGCCCCACTTCGCGCTTGCCGAAGATGCGCAGTGCCGTGAGCAGCACGACGTCGATGACGATGCACCGGACAATGAGCTGCCAGGCCGGAACGGCCAGCTGAAAGAGATCCACGGAGCGTCCTCCCAAAGTGCCGGTGGCGACTGCGGACCGCGTGGCGCGGTCGCGGTCACTCTAGGCTGAGGGGCCCGTCCCGCTTCGCGAGATGGTCATGGATTCGAGCCCGGGCAGCACGAGATCCACGACCCAGCCGGCGCACTGCTCCGGCGACAGCTCGGGGTGCTCGCCCCACCAGCGCGCAAGCCCTTCCACCGCGCCGTTGACCAGATGCGCAGTGGCCTCGATCCGGGTTGTGTCGAGCTCCAGCCCCAGGGCGCGGGCACCGTCGGCGATAAGCGCCGTGGCGAGTTCCGTCTGGCGCCGCCGCACCTGCGCCGCTTGGTCGGCGAAGGGGCTGACCTCGCCCGCCAGCGCCTCCCAGACGCGGCGATGGGCCTGCACGAACCGGAAGAACGCCAGCACGCCGGCCTCCAAGCGGTGCCCCGGGTCGGTCTCCGGAGCGGTGGCGGCGGCAATCGCGGCGGCCAGCTCCTCGGACTGCTGCAGCACGCAGCGCCGGTAGACCTGTTCCTTGCTTCCCAGGAGCTCGTAGACAACGGGCTTGGAGATGCCGGCGCGGCGCGCCAGCTCGTCCATGGAGGTCCCGGCGTAGCCGTGCTGGGCGAAGAGATCGCCGGCCAGAGCCAGCAGCTGCTGTTCCCGCAGGGTCCTGGGCACCCTGCCGTGCCGATGCCGGCTGATCTGTGCCGCCAGCGCTGGAGACAACCCCATGGCTCAACCCTACCATAAGTAGGTTACTTGTGGTAGGGTCGCTCACATGACGGCCACGCTCTCAACCCCGCCGAGCCGGTCGACGGCGGCGGAGCACCGCTCCGAGCGCGTCTCGGTTGTCATCGTCGGCACCGGCTTCGCCGGCCTGGGCATGGCGATCCGCCTCAAGCAGTCAGGCGTGCAGGACTTCGTCGTCCTGGAGAAGGCGGGCTCGGTGGGAGGGACGTGGCGGGACAACACCTATCCCGGCTGCATGTGCGACGTCCCCTCCAGCCTGTACTCCTTCTCCTTCGCGCAGAAGGCGGACTGGAGCACCACGTACCCGCGCCAGGCGGAGATCTGGGACTACCTGCGGGACTGCGCGCAGCGCTTCGGGGTGCTGCCCCACATCCGCTTCCACCAGGAGATGCGCTCGGCGTCCTGGGACGCAGCTTCGGCTCGCTGGCGTGTGAGCGCCGGCGCCGCTGCCTTCGAAACGCAGTACCTGGTGCTGGGAGCGGGTGCGCTGAGCGAGCCGCGGGTTCCAGACCTCCCCGGTCTGGACGGCTTCGGCGGGCCTGTGTTCCACTCCGCCCGCTGGCGCCACGACCTGGACCTTCGGGGCAAGCGCGTCGCAGTGGTGGGCACCGGGGCCTCTGCCGTCCAGTTCGTGCCCGAGATCCAGCCGCAGGTGGCGCAGCTTCAGCTCTACCAGCGGACTCCGGCGTGGATCCTGCCGCATCCCAACCGGCGTCTCTCGCAGCTGGAACAGACGGCAGGTGGAGCGCTGCCGGCACTCAGAGACCTTCGCCGTGCCGGTGTCTACGCCGGCCGGGAGCTGCTGGTGCTGGGGCTCACCGTCGAGCCCCGGATGATGGCGCTGGGGGAGGCAGCGGCCAGGCGGCACCTGCGACGCCAGGTGGCCGATCCCGAGCTGCGCCGCGCTCTGACACCGTCGTACCGGCTGGGCTGCAAGCGCATGCTCCTCTCCAACGACTTCTATCCAGCGCTGACGCGTGACAACGTCGAGCTGGTGCCGCACGCCATCACCGCCGTCAGTCACGACGCAGTGGTGGCTGCCGACGGCAGCCAGCGCCGGGCCGACGTCCTCATCTTCGGCACCGGCTTCCAGGTGACGGAGTTCCCCGTCGCCCAGCGGATTGACAACGGCGCGCAGGTCCTCGGTGAGGTCTGGCGGGGTAGCCCGCAGGCCTACATGGGCACCACCGTGGCGGACTTCCCCAACCTGTTCGTGCTGACCGGTCCCAACACGGGACTGGGGCACACCTCGGTGGTGCATGTGATCGAGTCCCAGGTCCGCCATGTTCTGGAATGCCTGCGCGCCGCCCGCCGCAACGGCGCGGAGGTGATCGAGGTTCGTCCCGAGGCGCAGGACACCTACAACGAGCGGCTGCAACAGCGCATGCGACGCACCGTGTGGACCACCGGCGGCTGTCGCAGCTGGTACCTCGACGCCCGGGGCCGCAACTCCACGCTGTGGCCGTCATTCACCTTCGTCCTTCGCCACCGGCTGCGGCGCTTCGACGAATCGGCGTACGCGCTGACCTCCCCGGCCCGCGCCGCCGCGCCCTCAGGCTGACCGCGATGCGCGACATAAGCAGGCGCACCGTCGTGGTCACCGGCGCCGGCAGCGGCATCGGACGAGCCACCGCGGTGACCTTTGCGCGCAATGGGGCGGCGGCGCTGGTGCTTGCCGACATCGACGGGAACGCGGCGTCGGTAACGGCGACGCTGCTGCCCCGCGGCGTTGTGTCGAGTGTGCATGTTGTGGACGTCGGCGACGCCGCGGCCATGGAGCGCTTCCGCGACGAGGTGACGGCGAGCCTGGGAGTTCCAGACATCATCGTCAACAACGCAGGAATCGGCGTGGCCGGACCGCTGCTTGACACACCGCTGGAGCAATGGCGCCGCTTGATGGCGGTCAATCTCTGGGGCGTGATCCACGGGTGCCGTCTGTTCGCGCCGTTGCTCGCCGAACGGGGCAGCGGCCACATCGTGAATGTCGCATCGGCCGCCGGGTTCGGACCGGTCCGTGAGCTCCCGGCGTACGGCACCACGAAGGCTGCGGTGATCCATCTCAGCCAGAGCCTGCGCCTGGAGCTGCGCCGTGCCGGCGTCGGGGTCTCGGTCATATGTCCCGGTCTGGTGAACACGCCGATCGTGCAGAGCACGGCTTACGTCGGGGGCGACGAAATCCAGCAGGCCCGCCGCCGCGAATCGGCGCTGCGCCTGTACCGGCGGCGCAACTTCCCGCCGGAGCGGGTGGCCGAAGCCATCGTCGACGCGGTGCGGCGTGACCGGGCCGTTGTGCCGGTCGCCGCCGAGGCCATGCTCTTTCGCTTCACCACCCGGTTCTTTCCTCCGCTCGGCCGGGTGCTGAACGCTGCGAGTCCCAGGGATCTCTCAGGCCGCCGTAGTGTTGGCGAAAGGCGCATTGGGGTATGAACGACCCATGAGAACCGCGAGGGGGGTGCCGCTGGGCCGCATCGCCGGGATCTCGATCCGGGCGCACTGGAGCGTGCTCCTCGTGGCGCTGCTCCTGGCCTGGGGCCTCGCCACCGAGATCCTGCCGGTCGCCGGAAGCGCGCTGCCCCCGGCGGCCCTGTGGGGACTGGCGGCGCTGGGAGCCGTGGTGCTCATCGGCTCGCTCACCCTCCACGAGCTGGCCCATTCGCTCGTGGCCCGGCGCCGTGGGCTGACCGTCGACGGCATCACGCTCTGGCTGTTCGGCGGCGTGTCCCAGATCCACGACGACTGGCGGACGCCGCGTACCGAGCTCCTGGTGGCCGCCGCGGGTCCGGCTGTGAGCCTGGTGCTCGGCGGGCTCTTCCTGGGCGCCGCGTTCCTCGCGGATCGTGCCGGGGTGCCGGCCATCGCCGTGCTGCTGCTGCAGTGGCTGGCGATCGTGAACGTGGTGCTGCTGGTCTTCAACCTACTGCCAGCCTTCCCGCTGGACGGCGGCCGCATCCTGCGCAGCCTCATCTGGTTGATCCGAGGCGATCGCGACGCCGCCACCAGGGCCGCGGCACGCGGCGGCAGGGTGGTGGCTGCGCTCATAGCGGCCCTGGCCGTTGCCGACCTGCTGCTCACCGCCGATGTGACGGGCGCGGTCTGGCTGCTGCTCATCGCCTGGTTCCTCGACACCACAGCCAAGCAGGAGCGCGCCGGCGAGCAGCTAAAGCTGGCCCTGACCGGTGTGCGGGTGGGAGAGGCGATGTCCCAGCCGGCGTCGGTGCCCAGCTGGCTCACCGTCCAGCTGCTGCTCGAGCAGAGCGCCGGGCGTCCGCTCAACGCAGGGTTCGTCACCCATGGCATCGGCGGTCAGGCGGAGGGCCTGGTGACGGTGCAGGCGCTGCGCACGGTGATGCCCAACCGCCGCGCCACCACAAGGCTTTCGGACATTGCGCTGCCTCTCGCGGCGCTGCCCACCGCCGCCCCGGGTGATCTGCTCTCGGAGCTGCTGCCGCGGCTGAACCGCATGGGCGGGGGCAGAGCGCTGGTGATCGACCAGGGACAGATGGTGGGGATGGTGTCCTCGTCGGACGTCGCCCGGGTGCTTGCCCGGGGTCACGAGGCAGCGACGCCGGTCTAGCGCACCGCCACGATGAGCTTGCCGCTGTTGTCACCGCGCAGCAGCATTCGCAGGGCCTCCGGGAACATGTCGATCCCCTCCAGCACCTGCTCCCGGGAGCGCAGCCGGCCCTGGTCCCGCCATGCTGCGAGCCGGCCGCGGGCCTCGGCGTAGCGGTCGGCGTAGTCGAGGACCAGGAAACCCTCCATCCGCGCCCGGTCGACAAGCAGCGACATGTAGTTCGACGGGCCGCGCATGCGGCCCTGGTTGTACTGCGAGATGGCGCCGCAGAGGACCACGCGGGCGTGCCGGTCGAGGCGCGTCAGAGCGGCGTCGAGGATGTCACCACCGACGTTGTCGAAATACACGTCGATGCGTTCTGGACAGAGTTCGCGCAAACGCTGGGCCACATCCTCGCTGCGATAGTCGATGGCAGCATCGAAGCCGAACTCTTCGACGACCAACCGGCACTTCTCGGGGCCACCGGCAATGCCGACTGCCCGGCAGCCGATGATCTTGGCGATCTGTCCGGCGACCGAGCCCACGGCCCCTGCGGCCGCGGAAACCACTACCGTGTCACCGGGCTCAGGCTGGCCGATGTCCAGCAGGCCGAAGTACGCGGTGAGACCGGTGCTGCCCAGCACGCTGAGAAACACCGGTAGCGGAGCCATCGACAGGTCGATGCGCGTCAACGACGCAGGCGTTGCAACCGCATACTGCTGCACGCCGAAGGCGCCGGTCACGTGGTCTCCCTCAGCGAATCCGTCGCTGCGTGACGCCACGACCTCGCCCACGCCGATAGCACGCATGACATCGCCGACCGCCACCGGCGGCAGGTACGAACGCTTGTCGTCAAGCCAGCCACGCATCGCGGGATCCATCGAGACGTAGTCGACGCGCACCAGCAGCTGGCCGTCCTCGATGTCAGCAACGTCGGCGTCATCAATGTCCCACACGCCGTCATCGGGCATCCCGTCGGGACGTTTGGCAAGGCGCACCCTGCGGTTGCGCGTCGTCGGCGCTGTCACGAGTGACGCGGCGCCGTCAGGCGACGGCGCCCACCTCGGCAGTGCAGAACGAGCAGCGCCGCGCCGCCTTGGGAATGGTGCTGAGACATTCCGGGCAGTCACGCGTGGTCACATCGACCGGCGGCTTGGCGCGGCGCGCCATCAGCCGCTGCACCGGCACGACGACCATGAAATAGACCGCCGCGGCGATGAGCACGAAGGCGATGACCGCGTTGACGAACGCCCCCCACTTGATGTTGCTGCCGTTCACCGTAGCCACGTTCTGGTCCAGGCTGATGTGCCCGGGGATGCCGATGATCGGCGTGATGATGTCGGTGACGAGCGCCGTCACCACGGCGCCGAACGCCATGCCGATCACAACCGCGACGGCGAGGTCGACGACGTTGCCCCGCAACAGGAACTCGCGAAAGCCCTTCATGGTCTCCTCCGATGTGGTGCATTCGACCGCTGTGCGCGATGGTAGCCAACCCCGGGGGCCGGGGTCGGCGCGGCTAAGCTGGAGCCCGTGTCGATAATGCTGCGCACTGCGCTCGGCGTGTTGCTGGTCGCCGCCTGCCTGGCGCTGGCGATCTTCTGCGCCCTGCACGGCGTGCTGTTCGGCACCCTGCTCGCGCTCTTCACGGCAGCGCTGTTCTCCTGGGCGGTCTACGACAACCGGCGCATCGTGAGGGCTCGGCGCGACACCAACAGTCAGTGACGAGACCCGCCGGCTAGCCCGTGCCGCGCAGCGCGCAGCCTCCTCACGGCGCATCGGCACCGGGCGGCCAGAGTCCCGCTTCCTTGGCACGCGCAACGGCGGCATCGCCCGCGGGCTGCATCCG
>JAFAJR010000218.1 GCA_019236085.1 Candidatus Dormiibacterota bacterium | reverse complement strand
CGGCACGACGGAGCAGGGCCGCAACCTCTTGCCAAAGCGCCTGCCATTCCTGCCGCTCGTCCGGGGGCAGCTTCGCCAACGCGCTCGCGTCGCGCAGCCGGGCCAGGTCGGGGTCGGCGACGTGCATGGTGACGATGGTGTCGACGCCCACCCGGTAGTACCGGCTGAACGCCGGGTGGCCGCCGTTGTAGCCCCCGGCGATTGCCACTGTCACCCGGCCCAGCGGCTGCGACCGGTCGCCGAGCCACGCCTCGGGGCGGGTCAGGCCGCGGCCGATCTCCGGGAAGTCGTCCAGCCAGCTCAGCGCGTCACCCACAGTGCTGCTGCCGCTGCGCCGGCGGGCGATGAGGGACTCGATCTCGCGCCGGCTGATGATGTCGCAGGCGAGGTGGATGTTGGCCACCGGGAGCCCTAAAAGCCGCGCCGCGTCGACCACCTGGTTGATGTTGGCGGCGTGCATCGCGCGGTGCGGGGCTTCGAGCCGCTCCGCCACCGCCGTCTCAGCGTCGGCGCGGTCGATGCCTTCGGCCACCATCTGGTCCACCTGGCGCCGCACCACGTCGGGCATGCGCATGCGCGCTTGGTCACCGAGCGGGTGGTGCGCGATGACCGCATCGAAGCCTGCCTCGCGGGCCAGGATCAGCTCGCCGACCCCGACGTCTACGCCGAAGAGGATGCGCCTGACATCACTGTCAGCTTCGACGTACACCTGGGAGTCGGCCGGCACCTCGGCGCAGCCCGCCAGGCGCGCGCTCCACTCGAGGATGTCCTGCAGCCGCACCGGCCGGACTCTAGCCGGGCTGCCCGGCGCACAGCCCGGGATTGGGTGTGGCCCCGGGCCGGTGGACGCCGACCACGAGGCCGGCTGCGGTCACCAGAACGCACTCCAGGTTGGCGCGCAGCGGCTGGAGCGCCGGCGCCGCAAAGAGCTTGTCGACGGTGATCGACGGCGACACCGAGCCGGTGAAGTGGTCGCGGATGAAGCCCGGGAGGGTGATTTGCCCCACGTCGAGGCGCACCACCAGAACTGTGAGCTGTTCGTGCGCCGCCAGCGCCACGGTGACGTAGGCGACCCCGGTGACGGTGAACGGGCCTTCGTTCGTCTGCGCGCTGACCACCACGTCCCCGTCGCGGACCAGTGCCTCCACGTCGTGGAAGCGGTCCGGGTGTGGGTTGTTGGCCTGGGCAATGACAGTGAGGTCCTGTTCGCTCAGCGTGATCTCGGCGTGCGGGTTCGAAGCCAGCTCGGCGCTGAGCTGCGAGGCCAGCTCGCCCGCGATCTGCAGCTCGGTCAGGCCGTGCGAGGGGCCCGCCGGGGCGCCAAGGTCGGGCCCGGCGACGGCGCGGTCCACCAGGAAAGCCCCGAACCCGACGATCGCCAGGATGAGGATGAGCCCCAGGCAGCAGCCGCGGAATATCCCGGCTTCCAGCGCGCGCCGGCGCCGGGTCACCGCTCCGGCGGCAGCAGCTGGAGCCGGGTGCGTGTGTGGCGCCGCAGCTGCTGGTCGCTCCAGTACAGGGGGAACTGACGGTTGCGCAGCCAGCGGCGGCGGAGGTTGCGGTAGTGCGGCGAGCCGGGCTGTCCGGACTGCCCCGGCGCATGGACACCGCCGCAGGCGTCCCAGTCCCCGACGTCGATGACCTGGCGCCACGAGGGAAACGCGATCCGCGTCCGGTACGGCCGCTGCGGCATGTAGCCGGTCGCCATCACGGTGTCCGCGTTCCCGCCAAGGCGCATCCGACCGGCATTGAACACCAGGTCGAGCGGTTTGCGGCGGCTGAAGGGATGGTCGAAGCTCAGCTCGTGGAGCCGCCCCCAGCGGGATCGGCGCCGGCGGCGCAGCGCAGCGGGCAGTTCGGCGGCGGCGTCGCCCAGGGCTCCAGCAGCAACCTCGGGCCAGGTCACTGTTCCCTCGAAGAGCGTCTCGTCGCCCGCCTCCCAGCGGTCGACCAGCTCCGGGGTCAGCCTGCCCAGGAGGTTGCCTGGGTATTCGAAGACCGGGTTGGCGCGGTCCGCTGCGGCCGCGATCACCCAGGCGTCTCCGCACAACGGCCGGAGCGCGCGCTCGGCGAGGTGACGCATGAACGATTCGTACAGCGACGGCTCGACCCGGTCAGGGAGCATCCGGCCGTCCCAGGCGGCGAGCATGATCCGCAGCTTCTCCGCCGCCGGGACGTCGCAGGTGATCGTGTCCAGCAGCCGGCAGACGTTCACGGCTGGAAGGCAGAGGACGTCGAGCTGCATCCGTGCCATGTCCAGGGGGCTGTGGGCGACGTCGCTCAGCATCTGCTCAATCCGGCGCGCGCGGTAGCCGTTCAGGTAGTCGGTGGCGATGTAGTGCGGGAAGTCATCCCCG
This sequence comes from Candidatus Dormiibacterota bacterium, assembly GCA_019236085.1. Lineage (GTDB taxonomy): Bacteria > Chloroflexota > Dormibacteria > Aeolococcales > Aeolococcaceae > JAFAJR01. The sequence goes on along the minus strand of JAFAJR010000218.1, from coordinate 3,298 downwards.
ACGATGCGGTTGTTGGCCGTGACGATCACGCCACCACCCGGATCGAGCTCGGCCGGCATCTCCTCCATCGTCAGGAAGCGCTCCCACAGCGCGTCGCCGGTCCAGCCCGGGACGGGGAGGCCGCTGGGCTTGCGGCGCCGCTTCGGGATCCTGCCGCAGAGCACGTAGCCGATATGACCCTCGACGTCGGCATAGACAACGTTCTGCGAGGGGACGTCAAGCAACGCCATCGCTTCGCGAAAGCTCTGCCAGTCCGATGCCCGCTGCATGCGCAGCAGCGACTCGAGGACGCCGCCCGGGGTGAGTGCCGTCCACTGCAGGGAGAGCCCGCGCCACACGTTGCTCGTCGCGTCCTCCAAGCGCTCGACCACCGGCCCATGCCGGGTCAGCACCACCTCCTCCAGGACGTCGGAGCCGTCGCGGACGTGGATGATCTCGCGGAGGATGCGCGTCGGCTCGAAGCCACGCTCGGTGCGGTATCGCTGGGCCGACGGCGAGTCGAACTCCTCGATAACCAGGTCCTGGCAGTCGGCGAACGAGTTGGTGAAGCCCCAGGCCAGACGCCGGTTGTGGCCGATCACCACGAAGGGCATGCCCGGCACGGTGACGCCGGTGGACTCGAAGTCGTCGCCCGCCTTCACGTGCGCCACGTACCAGACCGACGGGACGCTCGGCGCAAGGTGCGGGTCGTTGCAGAGGATGGGGCGGCCCGTGGTGGTGCGGGACGGGGCGAGCACCCAGGAGTTGCTGGCGCCGGCCAGTGTCGGCACCCATCTGGCAGCTTCGGCGAACAGGGCGAGGATGCCGTCACGGCGCTGCCCCTCGGCTCCGGCGGCGGCCTCACCCAGGATCACGGGGCTCCCCTGGGGGTAGACGATGTCCAGCTTCGCGGCGCGCTCCGGGCCGATGGCCCGCAGCAGGTCGAAGCGCTGCGACTCCATGTCCCAGTTGAGCGACAGCCCCAGCGCCAGCAGCTTGGCGGCGGCGAAGCTGTGCAGCGGCGACCACGGCTCCGGATGCATCCGCAGGAGGCGGAACTCCACCGGGAGCGGCCTGCCGGAGTTGATCACAGCGTTGACGCCGGCAGCGTAGGACTCGAGCATCCGCGCCACCTCCCCCGAGGCGGTGCGTGCCTCGGCGGCGGCTACACGGTGGAGTCCAAGCCGGCGCACGAAGCGGTCCACGCCCACACCCTCGGGGCCGGCGAACTCAGCCACCCGGCCCAGCGCGACCCGGCGGGTCACCTCCATCTGCCACAGGCGGTCCTGGGCGTGGACCATGCCCATGGCGAACGCGGCGTCCATCATCGAGGCGGCGGTGACGTGGGGCACGCCGAAGCGGTCACGGCCCACCGTCACCGGCGAGCGCACGCCATCGACGGTGATGGTGCCGCGGACCTTGGGCAGCGAGGCGCCCAGCAGGCGGTGGCGCAGCACGAGGACCGCCGCCGTGGCGGCGAGGATGAGGCCGGCGGCCGCGCTGCCGGCGATGACGGCGATCAGTGGGGTCTTGCCCTCCTCGGTCGGGGAGAGGTCCCCATGGTACGTACTACACTCGGCCACCGAATGGCTGCGCGGACGCCGCTGTACGCCCGGCATGAGGCGCTCGGCGCGCGCATCGTGGAGTTCGCCGGCTACGACATGCCGCTGCAGTACACCTCGATCCGCGACGAGCACCTCGCCGTGCGGCAGCGCGCCGGGCTCTTCGACGTGTCCCACATGGGCGAGGTGCTGGTCGAGGGAGACAGCGCCGCAGAGTGGGTGCAGCGGCTCGTCACCAACGACGTGTCCCGGCTGGCGCCACGCCAGGCGCTTTATAGCGTCATGTGCAACGAGCACGGCGGCATCATCGACGACCTCATCGTGGCGCGCACCGGCGAGGCTTCCAAGTACCTCATCGTCGTCAACGCCGCGACGCGCGCTAAGGACGTCGCCTGGATGCACGAGCGCGCATCCGCCGGCCTTGCCGTCGAGGATGTCAGCGACGACATCGCGCTGCTCGCCGTTCAGGGCCCGCGTGCGATCGAGGCGCTGCAACCGATAACCGAGCTCGAATCCGGCGACCCGCTTTCCTCGCTCGCACCGTTTCACACGGCTCCGTGCCGCATCGCCGGCATCTCGGGAACGCGGCAGCAGCACGTGTCCCGCACCGGCTACACCGGTGAGGACGGCGTGGAGATCTACATCGACGCCGACCGGGCGGCCGAGCTCTGGGATGCACTGCTCGAGGCCGGGAAGGGATTCGGGATGGTGCCCTGCGGTTTGGGGGCTCGCGACACCTTGCGCCTGGAGGCCGGCCTGCGTTTGTACGGCCAGGACATGGACGAGAACACCGATCCCTACAGCTGTGCTCTGGGCTGGACGGTGAAGCGCGCGAAGGGAGACTTCGTCGGCGCCGCGGCGCTGGCCGAGCTCGATCCCAAGAACCCGCCCCGGCGCTTCATTGGGCTGCGGCTTCCCGGCCATGCCATCGCCCGCCACGGCCACGCGGTCACCGACGGCAAGCGGGTGGTAGGCGAGGTCACCAGCGGGACCTTCAGCTTCACACTTGGCTACGGCATCGCCACGGCATCGGTCCAAGAAGGGGTGGACAGCTCCACGCCGCTGTTCGTCGACATCAGGGGCACCGAGGTCGCGGCGGAGCATGCTGCCCTACCCTTTTATCGCCGACCCAAAGGAGAGTGAGCGTGCCTGACCTGTCCGGCTACCGCTTCAGTGCGACGCACGAGTGGGTTCGCACCGAGGGAGAGGAAGCGACGATCGGCATCAGCGAGCACGCCCAGTCGCAGCTCGGCGATGTGATCTTCCTGGAACTGCCCGATGTGGGGGCCAAGCTGTCGGCAGGCGACAAGTTCGGCGTCGTCGAGTCCGTCAAGGCGGCCAGCGATCTCTACGCCCCCGTGAGCGGCACGGTCAGCGCGGTGAACGACCGCCTCGCGACCAATCCCGAGCTGGTGAACACCGACCCCTACGGCGACGGCTGGATGCTCAAGCTCAGCGGCGCCGAGGGCGGCGAGAACCTCATGGACGAGGCCCGCTACACCGAGAGCACGGCATAGACTCGCCGGCGGCAGGGTCAGCTAGCTCAGCTGGTTAGAGCGCGCGGTTCACATCCGCGAGGTCGAGGGTTCGAGTCCCCCGCTGACCACCAGTCCCAAACGCTTCACACGCGTCCTTTGGTCAAGGCATATACTTGCTGCCCGAATCGACCGGCGGATAGCAGAAGGGGCTCAGGAATGGTGAGGATGAAGCGGGCGCTGTTCGCCTTTGGGATGGTCGCGCTGCTCACGGCCGCAGCG
>JAFAJR010000036.1 GCA_019236085.1 Candidatus Dormiibacterota bacterium | reverse complement strand
GTTCGCGCACCGCAAGCCACTCGAGGATGCGGTCTTTCACCTTTGTGAGCCCGTAGTGGTCCTCATCGAGGATCGACTGGGCCCGCTCGATGTCCACCGGGGGCTCGCTCGCGTCGCCCCAGGGCAGGTCCAGCAGCCAGTCCACCCAGGTGCGCACCATCCCCATCTCCGGCGACGCGCTGGGAATCTGCTCCAGCCGGCGCACCTCCTTCAGGGCGCGCTGCTTCACGGCCTCGCTCATCGCCGAGTTCTCGACACGGCCGGCCAGATCTTCCTCGTCGTCGTCACCACCCTCGAGCTCCGAGAGCTCCTTGCGGATGGCACGCAGCTGCTCGCGCAGGATGTGTTCGCGCTGCGTCTTGTTGATCGTCTTCTGGACGTCCTCGTGGATCTTGCTGCGCAGCTGCGCCACCTCGGCCTGACGGGCCAGCAGCGGCACCAGCGAGCGCAGCCGGGTGACGACCTCCACCTCCTGCAGCAGCGCAACTCGCTCTTCGAAGCTGAGGTCAGGCGCCGCCGCGGCGATGTCCGCCACGACGGCGGGCGCCGTGGCCCGGGCCATGGCCATGGCCACGTCGGGAGCGACGCTCGCCCCGGCGGCGACGTAGTCCGCGTAGAGGTTCTTCACCGACCCCGACAGCGCGTCAACCTCTGTGCTGTCGTCCGTGACGGCGGTGATCTCCTCCACCGTGGCCCGCCAGGATTCCCCGCTCGCGTCGAAGCCGGTGATGCGGACGCGCTCCTTGCCTTCAACCAGGGCATGCGCGCCGCCGGTGGGCAGCCGCCGCATCGCGCCGACATGCGCCACCAGCGCCACCGGGTGCAGCTCGTCGAGCGACACGTCGTCCCGCTCGGGGTTGCGCTGGATCGCCAGCACCACGCGGCCGTCGCCGTTGACAGCAGCTTCCAGCGCGGCCACCGACCTGGGCCTGCCCGCCGCCAGGGGGGCGAGCTGACCCGGGAAGACGACGTTGTCCCGCAGCGGGACGGCCGGCAGGCTCATCGTCTCCATGGTGGCGCGAGCGTTCCCTGCCGCCGCCGCGCTCAAACCTCGAGCGGCCCGGAAACCGCCCAATCGCGTTCCCAGGCGGCGGCGAAATAATCGGCAGCTCGGGCGCTGCGCGTCTGCAGCGCAGCCTCCCAATTGGCACCGAGCCCGGCACCGCTCCAGTTCGCCGAGGCGACCACCGCGGTGTCATCGGCCACTATCCCCTTGGCGTGACCCCGGGTCGATCGGGCAGGGTCCATGACCCTTGTCTCCACGCCGGTGGCGCGCAGCGGTCGGCCGCGAGCCTCGGCCGGGGCACCCAGCAGCAACGCCGTCCGGACCCCGCGGCGGCGCGCGGCGGCCAGGGCTTCGACCATGCACCGCACCTCCCACGAGCTGCGGACGTACGGAACTGTGACCAGCACCCGCCGCCGGGCGGCGCTGACGGCTGCGAGTTCCAGGGCGCGGACCTCGGTCCGGCCGAAGCCCAGCGAGAGCCGGCGGCCGGCGACGCGGGTTACCAGCGGCGCCACCTGCGGTAGCGGCGTCCCGACCCGGGCCGGCTCGCGCTCGGGCAGCGCGGTGCGCCACGCCTTTGGCGGCGGGGCGGCCAGCTGCCAGGCGGTGTCGAGCAGCAGAGCTGCCCGCCTCGCAAGGCGGGGCGAATCCCGGATGACGATCCACCACTCTCGGGTGCCCTTGAGCGGTGGCGCGTCCGGCGGAAGCCGCCATCCGTGGCCCCGGGGTGCGTCGCGCCAGACCAGGTTGCCGGTGCCGGCCGCCACCGTTTCGCCGTCGACGACGATCAGCTTCGGGTGGAACACCGCCCGCCCCGAGCCCAGCACCCGGCACCCGGCGCCGGCCTCGGCGAGGCGTGCCACCGTGTCGCTGTTGCCGTCACCCGCATGGTCGTCGAGCACCAGGCGGACGCGGCAGCCGCGCCGGGCCGCGCTGCTGAACAGCCAGGAGTACGACGGTCCCACCTCGTACATGGCGCAATCGATGCTGTGCTGCGCCCGACGCAGCAGGTCGCTGAGAACCGTGCCCGCAGAGTCGGGTCCGAGCGCACAGGTCAGCGATGCCACGCGATCGGTGTAGGGCGCGCCGGCGCCCATCGCCCAGACGATGGTGTGTACTGCACAGCAATGGACGAGCGCCCATGGCCCGATTCGCCCGAGCCGCCGCCGGCTCCGCCGTCGGAGATCTCGACGGCGGAAAGCCCCACCGCAAAGCCACGCCTGCGGCCGATGGTGCGCCTGGCGCTTGTCACGCTGCTC
>JAFAJR010000384.1 GCA_019236085.1 Candidatus Dormiibacterota bacterium | reverse complement strand
AGGGTGCAGTTCGACGATGCGGTGAACATCCAGTTCACCTCCGGGACGACCGGCAGCCCGAAGGGCGCGACGCTCACGCACCACAACGTGCTGAACAACGGGTATTTCGTCGGCAAGGCGATCCGCATGACGGAGCACGACCGGCTGTGCATCCCGGTGCCGATGTACCATTGCTTCGGCATGGTGATGAGCGCGCTCGCCTGCACCTCGCACGGCGCCTGCATGGTGTTTCCGGGCGAGGGCTTCAACCCGCTCGCCGTCTTGCAGACGGTGTCGGAGGAGCGCTGCACGATGCTCTACGGCGTGCCGACGATGTTCATCGCCGAGCTCGAGCATCCACGCTTCGCCGAGCTCGACCTCACCAGCCTGCGCGGCGGAATCATGGCTGGCTCCCCCTGCCCGATCGAGGTGATGCGGCGCGTGATCGACAAGATGCACATGCCGGAAGTCACCATCGCTTACGGGATGACCGAAACCAGCCCGGTGTCGTTCCAGAGCGCGGTCGACGACCCGATCGAGCGGCGCGTCTCCACGGTGGGCCGCATCCATCCGCATCTCGAGGTGAAGATCGTCGACATCGAGGGGCGCATCGTGCCGCGCGGCGTGGCTGGCGAGCTGTGCACGCGCGGCTATTCGGTGATGCTCGGCTACTGGGACGACGAGGAGCGCACGGCGCAAGTCCTGGACCGCGCGCGCTGGATGCACACCGGCGACCTCGCGGTGATCGATGACGAGGGCTATTGCAACATCGTGGGCCGCATCAAGGACATGATCATCCGCGGGGGTGAAAACGTCTATCCGCGCGAGATCGAGGAGTTCCTGTATCGTCACCCGAAGATCGCCGACGTGCAGATCTTCGGCGTGCCTGATGCGAAATACGGCGAGGAGATTTGCGCCTGGGTGAAGCTGCGGGCCGGCGAGACGATGACCGAAGCTGACGTGCGCGCGTTCTGTGAAGGCCAGATCGCCCACTACAAGGTCCCGCGCCACATCCGCTTCGTCGATGAGTTCCCGATGACAGTGACGGGCAAGATGCAGAAGTTCGTCATGCGCGAGCAGATGAAGGCGGAGCTTGGAGTCCGGGAGGCGACGACGGCGTGAGCCATTGGTTTTGTGCTGTGCGGCGGGAGACTCGCGGCTGGCGTCAGTGCGGCCGCTTAGAGTTCGTTCATGTCATATATGTGCTGCGCGGCGGCGCATCAGCTCCGTAGGTGTCGTGGTTCGCGGGATCGAGACCTGGTCGCGCGATCGGGTCCCGTCCTGCTGGTCGAGAACTCACGATCGGACCAAACTGAGCAAGGCCGTCCTGACAGCCGGAACAGTTCGTCGGATCACATCGCACGCCGGTTGATCGGCTGAGCTCAGCGGCGCAACAGATGCTTTGCGATCGGTGCTGGAAGCAGCTCGTCCCTTGGGTTGATCCGTGAGCGGGAACTGGTGGCTGACACGGACGCTCGTGTAGAGCGGCACTGACCGCGCCCGGCCGGGAACACGCACTCGGCACCAGGAAAGAGGGTCGCAAGCTCAATTCCCGGATTGCGTCACCGTGGACCGGGCATATCGAAACAATGTACACCGCAGGAGGATAGCGTGACAAAGACCGGTGTTCTGATGGCTGGCGTTTGCGGATTGATTGGCGCTGGAAGTGCTTGGGCCCAATCAGCACCCCAGGCGCTGACCGCTGCACAGGCGCGATACCAAGCCATGGCATGGGGTTGCACGAGCATGTCAACGTTGAGTGTCGGACCGAGCGGGAATTGGCACGGGGAGTGTCAGAAGAGCGACCGAACCGTCAGCATCATAATCGACAAAGCTGGCAAGGTATCGCAGGGCACATCCCAGTCTGTGACCTCAGCCAGTGCGCGCGCCGACCTGATGGCATACGGGTGCAGCGATGTTTCTACGCTGAGCCGAGGGCCGCAAGGCTCGTGGCACGCGCGGTGCGATAAGGGCGGCAAAACCGTCGATGCGGCGGTCAACCCCCAGGGCCAAGTCAGCACCCACTAGTCCACGCGCCTCGACTGGAGGGCAGAGGGAGCGCCCCATCCCTCTCCCCGCTTGCCAAGCTCGGGCCCCGGACCGGACCGAGATCAGGTTAAGGGACGGCTCGGGCAACTCGTAGGTCGCATGCTTCGCGCGCCTAGTTCTCCATCCAGCATTGATGTCGAGCTGGGTCTCTCGTCCGCGGGCTGTTTCGATTCCAGCGTCATGGGCGCGGCCTGGACGCTCGCGGCTCGAACGAGATCCGTGCCTAAACCACCTCGTCAGAGCGCAGCCGGCAGGTGGCGGCCTCTTCCTGCGTCTCGATCTGGATCGTCATGTGACCGATTCCGAAACGCTCGTGCATCTCCGCCTCCAGGCGGGAGCGCAGATCGCCGA
>JAFAJR010000354.1 GCA_019236085.1 Candidatus Dormiibacterota bacterium | reverse complement strand
TTCATTGTCACGGCGAGTGGCTGCGCGCCCCCCATGCCTCCGAGCCCCGCCGTGACCACCAAGCGGCCGCGCAATGAACCGTTAAATCGCTGTCGCGCCACAGCTGCAAAGGTCTCGTACGTGCCCTGCAGGATGCCCTGCGTGCCGATGTAGATCCACGACCCGGCGGTCATCTGGCCGTACATCGTGAGTCCCAGCGCTTCGAGCCGCCAGAACTCCTCCCATGAGGCCCAGCGCGGCACCAGCAGGGAGTTGGCGATCAGCACGCGCGGCGCCATGTCGTGGGTGCGGGCCACGCCCACGGGCTTGCCGGACTGCACCAGCAACGTCTCGTCGTCGCGCAGCGTGCGCAGCGTGGCGACGATGGCGTCGAAGCACTCCCACGAACGCGCGGCTCTGCCGGTGCCGCCATACACAACAAGGTCGTCAGGGTTCTCCGCCACCTCCGGGTCGAGGTTGTTCATGAGGCAGCGCAAGGGACCTTCGGTCTGCCAGCTGCGGCACGACAGCGCGGTGCCTCGCGGTGCTCGCACCGGTCGCGACCCCGCGCTCACGCCAGCACCAGATGTCCTTGCAGGGCGGCTTCGCATCCCTTTCCCGCTATCCAGCGCTGCATCGCGTCGAGGTCTGCGTCGAGCATACGGTCCTGCAGCAGCGACGCCGCGTGCGAACGAATGTCGTGCAGCAACAGCGACGTCAGTGGCGAGGGCCGCAGCGGCTGGCGCAGCTCGAGAGCCTGGGCCACGCAGAGGAACTCCACAGCAAGCACCTGACGCAGGCCTTCAATGCTGCGCCGGGTGCGCAGCGCGGCCTCGTGCGCCATGGAAACGTGGTCCTCCTGGCCGGCGCTGGTGCTGCTGCTCTGCACCGCGAACGGCGCTGCCGCCGCGCGCAGCTGCGCCACCACCGCCGCCGCGGTGTACTGCGCGATCATGTAGCCGCTGTTGAGACCCGGCTCGGGGCTGAGAAAGGCGGACAGACCACGCGACCGGGCAGGGTCGAGCAGCCTGTCGGTCCTGCGTTCGCTGATGGCGGCGAGGTCGGCGCACACCGACGCCAGAAGATCGGACGCGTAGGACAGCGCCTGGGCATGGAAGTTGCCGGCGCTCACGATGGCGCCGTCCAGCACCACCGGGTTGTCGACAACACTGGCCATTTCCCGTTCGACGGTCGCCCTGCAGAACGCCACGGCGTCGCGGGCCGCGCCGTGGACCTGCGGCGCGCAGCGCAGCGAGTACGCGTCCTGCACAGCGTGGTGCGACTCCCGGTGCGACGCAACCATCGGGCTCGCCTCGAGCAGCGCCCGCAGGTTTCGTGCGCTGTCCCGCTGTCCTGGCGATGGGCGAAGCGCGACCACATGTTCAGCGAATGCGGTGACGGTACCCAGCAGCGCCTCGACCGACATTGCGCAGGCGCAATCGGCGGCGCGCAGCAGCGACTCGAGGTCGTGCACCGCCAGCGCGGTGAGCGTCGCCGTGGAGTCGGTGCCGTTGATGAGCGCGAGGCCTTCTTTCGGGCCGATCTCGACCGGTTCCAGGGCGGCGCCGGCCAGCGCGTCGGCGGCGGTGACGGGCTCGCCGGCCGATCCGACGGCGTGGCCCTCGCCGAGGAGCAGCGCCGCGGCATGCGCCAGCGGCGCCAGGTCGCCCGAGGCGCCCAGCGACCCGTGCTCCGGCACCCACGGCACCACGCCGGAGCGCAGCAGCCCGACTATGGAATCGACCAGCTCGAAGCGCACGCCGGACAGCCCGGCAGCAAGGGTTCGGGCCCGCAGCAGGAGCATCCCGCGCACCACCTCGGCCGGGAGTGGGTTGCCCATGCCCGAGGCGTGGCTCAGCACCACCGCGCGCTGCAGTGCAACCCGGTCCGAGGCGGCGACCGCCCGGTCGGCGAGCGCCCCGAAGCCGGTGGTGACCCCGTAGGCGACGGCGTCCTCGGCATCGAGATGTTCCACCACCGCCCGGCTCGCCGCCATGCGTTCACGCACACCGGCGCCAAGCTCCACCGCCTCACCATCCCGGGCTACGCGCACCAGCTCGTCGACCTTCAGCGGTCCGCCGTCGATGGTGAGCATGCGGAATCGGAGGATATCCAGCGGTACTCCGGTAGCGTTAGCTGTCGTGTGAGCAAGGTCGGAATGCGACGACGCCGCTGGCCGGCGCTGGTGCTGCTTGTCCTGGCGGCCGGCCTGGCGCTCCTCGGGGTGGCCGGCGGGGCCGCCAAGGCCACCGCCGACGCGGCGACATCCGCGTCGCGGCTCAGCGCGCAGGGGGCTTTCGCTGAGGCGATCGACCTCGACGGCGCGGTCGCCCGCCGGTCCGGACCGATCTTCATGTTCGCCCGCTCCACGGTTGCCGCCGCGCCGCTTGCCGCGCAGCGGGTGCTGCTCGCCTGGGCCGCAGCGCTGGAACGGCAGGGACGTATCGACCAGGCGGTCGCGGTCGCCGCCGGAGTCACCGACCCGCGGCTGCTCGCCGCCGCCGCGCAGCAGCGTGGCGCCATCCTCCTGGACGCCGCCAGGTCAGCCGCGGCCCGCGGCGACTACGCCACCGCAATCGCTCGCCTTGCTCAGGTGGAATCCGGCGATGCGCCGGCAGCGCAGATGGCGGCCGCCGCTCGCCTCCTGCCGGGCTACCAGGTGGGGTGGGCTGCCGCTCTCAGCGCCGAGGGAGATGGGGTCGACGCGGTGCCGCTGCTGGACCAAGTGGCGCAGGAGGGTGACGGCGGTGCCGCTCTGCCTCTCTATCCGGCAGCGCTCTGGGCCGCGGCGCAGCAGGAGATCTCGCTGCTGTCGTATCGCGAAGCGGTGGGCACGCTCGACCGCCTGGTCGCTCAGTTTCCAGACAGCAGCCAGGCATCCCAGGCGCAGTCGCTGCTGAA
>JAFAJR010000274.1 GCA_019236085.1 Candidatus Dormiibacterota bacterium | reverse complement strand
GGTCCTTTACAGTGACGAGACGCGTGATCTCGTGGAGCTGAGCGCCACCGCGGCGCAGGTGAACGCGGCCTTCAACGTCACAGAGGACGAGTTCACCCTGACGCAGAGCGGCCGCACCTACTTCGCCAACAACCAAGCGCCGACCGTCGCATCGGACGTCGACGCCGTGCAGGGGCTCACCAACATCGGCTTCGTTGAGAAGGGCAAGATCACCGACCAGTCCGCGCCGTGCGTGCTCGCAGCGCCGTCGGGAATGGCGTGCGAAGGCGGCTTGGAAGGCTATGAGCTGCGCACCATTTACAACGTCGGCAGCACGAACACCGGCACCGGGCAGGCGCTCGCCGTCAACGGCGACGGCGACACACAGGGACCGACGGCGGACCTGCATAAGTACGAGTCCGACCGCGGCATCACAGCGGCCAACGAGGTAAAGACTGTCTTTGTCAACACCGACAACGATAACTGCGTCTCCAGCGGTGTGCAGCCCACCACCTGCGACACCAGCGGCGAGGGCGAGTGGGCACTCGACTCGACATCGTCGACCGCGATGGCCCCGGGTGTCAAAACGCTCTACTACTTCTTCCCCAGTGCACTAGGGAACGCCTCGGGCTTCCAGGCCTGGGCCGATTACAACAGCACCACCAACGGGCCGATTCCCATGCAGGAGAACGCGTCGTGGGGTGAGTGCGAGGCGTACGGCTCGACCTTCGTGCCCATCGCCGACGGGTCCATGGTGACCTACACCAATGCGTTCGTGGACGCCGCGGGTAAGAAGAAGACCCAGTTCGTGTCGGCCGGTGACCTCGGCGGTGGGTGCCTGCTCACCGGCGTCAACGGCGTCACCCCAGGCGGACCGCCGCAGACGCAGTGGCCGTGCAGCAGTCCATGGGTGGTGTGCGTGGGCGGCACCGTGATCTATTCAAACGGCGCCACGGACTCCACCGAGCAGCGCGCCAACATGGGTCTCAGCACCTGCACCCCTCAGACCACGGTGAGCTCGCCCCTCAACAACTGCTACGAGATCGCCTGGAGCCACACGGGTGGCGGCACCAGTTACATCCTGCCCGCGCCGTCGTGGCAGACCTCGATGCCCGGCACTACGCTGGTCGGACACTGCGTCGTGGATCCCAACGGCAACACCTATACGCCGCCAGGGCCCACCTGTCGCGGTGTGCCCGACGTCGCCGCCTTTTCGGGTGACATCAGCGTTGTTGTCGGCGTCGAGACCAACATGGACGACGGCAACGGCTTCAACGACGTAGAGGGAGGTACCCCGCAGACGTCGTCCGGCGGCCCGACTGCGGGCACCGAGAGCGAAGACGGCGGCACGTCTCTCTCCGACCCGCTCTGGGAGGGCATGTGGGCCGACGCCAATTCGGCGCTGGGAACTGGCGATTCCTCGTGGGGTTTCGCGGCCCCAGTCCTCTACGCGATCGGCGACAACCCGACAGCGGATTCGTGCGCCTTTTTCGACGTGCAGAAGGATGAGACCGGCACCAGCTTCCCCTATCCGGCAGCGCCGCGAAGCGCGGTCAACCCGGTGGGCTGGGATTACGTGAGCGGCCTCGGCTCGCCGAATGTCACCTGCCTGGAGCAGGAGCTTGCCGCGGTGCCGGTGAATGCACCCGAGGCGCCGTCGGCTGTGCTATTCGTGCTCGTGGCGCCTGTATTGGTGGGCGGCGCGGCGCTGCTTCGCCGCCGCCGGAGGCGTGCCGCCGCGTAAACCGCTACAGCTCCGAGCCGCCTTACGACGCGGTGCGGGATACCTTCAACCGCGATGCGTGGTGCTCGCGGAACTTCCGTAGCTTGGGGTTGATGACGATCTGGCAGTAGCCCTGCTCCGGGTGATTCGCGAAGTAGTCCTGGTGGTAGGCCGCGGCGGGATAGAAGGCCTGCAGCGGCTCGATGTCGGTGACCACGGGTCGCGGCCACAACGCCTGCACCTCGTCACGTGACCGCCGCGCAGTCGCGTCCTGCGCGTCGTCGTTCGTGAAGATGACTGAACGGTACTGCG
>JAFAJR010000185.1 GCA_019236085.1 Candidatus Dormiibacterota bacterium | reverse complement strand
TCGGTCTCAGGCCGCCGGACAGCTGAGCCCCGCCGGAGCGTACCCTGTGGTCACAGAGCCATGGCCACATGCACGCACCTCGACGAGATCGGCGACGTCACGCCCTCCTCGTGGGGTTGTGAGGACTGCCTCGCCGCGGGTCGCCGGGACTGGGTGCACCTCCGCGTGTGCCAGGAGTGCGGCCATGTGGGTTGCTGCGACCAGTCACCGGGTAAACACGCCACTGCCCACTTTCATGCTGTCTCGCATCCGATCATCAGGTCGTACGAGCCCGGCGAGGACTGGTACTGGTGTTACGTCGACAGCATCATGTTCGAGCTGGACGGAGCCCCTGCAGCTCCCTCGCATCCCTGACACGAAGGATCGCGTGATGAACGGTGAGGCGTGGCCCGAGCTTCCGCTCGCAGCGTGGCGGGACACATGCGACACGGTGCACCTGTGGATGCAGGTGGTGGGCAAGGTGAAGCTCGAACTTGCACCGTTTCTCAACGAGTGGTGGCAGGTGACGCTGCACGTCACGGCGCGTGGTATGACCACCGGTCTGATCCCATGGCGCGATGGAGGCTTCGACGTCACCTTCGACTTCATCTCGCACAGCCTCATCATCGCCTGCAGCGATGGGCGCACCAAGGAGATCGCGCTGGTGCCGCGCAGCGTCGCAGCCTTCTATGCGGAGTTCATGGCAGCGCTTCGTGCGCTCGACATCGATGTCACCATCGAAACGCTGCCCGCCGAGGTGCCGGACCCGATCCGCTGCGATGTCGACGAGGTCCATGCCTCGTATGACCCCGAGTACGCAAATCGCTGGTGGCGGATCCTGGTGCACACGGACACGGCGCTGCAACGTTTTCGCTCACCATTCGTCGGCAAGAGCAGCCCTATCCACTTCTTCTGGGGGTCGTTCGACCTGAGCCACACCAGGTTCTCCGGGCGAGCCGCTCCGCCGCCGAGCGGTCCACGGTTTCTGCGCGTCGCTGAGGACCAGGAGAACTTCACCTGCGGCTTCTGGCCGGGCAGCCTGACAATGAGCGGCCTGACGCTCGACGAGCCTGCGTATTTCGCGTACTTCTACCCCATGCCTGAGGGGATCACGCAGGCTGCGCTTCGTCCTTCGGAGGCCCGGTGGGACGAGCAGGTCGGCGAGTTTCTCTTGCCCTACAGCGCGGTGCGCACGGCCGCCGATCCGGCGCGCGCGCTGCTCGACTTCCTCTCGAGCGTGTACGAGGCAGGTGCGAGTCTTGGAGGCTGGGATCGCGCGGTGCTGGAGGCAGCGCCGCCGAACCTGCGGCGCCAGACGGCAGACAGCAACGCGTCGGACGGGCGGGCATTCGGGGCGTGAGCCGCCCCGTCGATTACGGCTGCTCGATGGTCGTGGTGCTCGTCCCGTCCGGGCCGACTGTACGGCGACGGCTCCAGTAGCCGGGTCCTGCCCAGGACGACCAGAAGACCATCGACAGGATGATCCCCAGGGCCCCCACTGCCAGCAGGATCAGCCCGATCGTGTGCAGGTTCACCCCGGTGCCGCTCGTGTTGACGTTCACCGCGAAGGACAGGATCGCCCCGATGGCGACCAAAAAGTTTCCGACGCCAAGTCCCATGAAAAGACACTACCATCATCTGGGGGAATATGTGATAGGCGAGATATAACATAAAACGCAGCGGCGTGCACGGAAACAGCTGTTACGTCACACGGCCGGCCACAGGGCGGCTATTCGGCTGAGATCGCCTCCAGCACGTTGAGCCGGGCTGCCCGTCGCGCCGGGAGGATGGCCGCCAGCAGCCCGATGACCAGGGCGCCGACCGCGTACCACAGCAGCTGCACGAACGGCACCGAGATGTGGCCCAGGCCGGTGAAGGCCAGCGCACGCACCACGGCCACGCCGAGTCCGATGCCGACGATGATGCCGAGGATCAGCCCGAGGAAGGCGATCAGGACCGACTCCCAGCGCACCATCGTCCTGGTCTGGCTGCGCGTCAGGCCGATGGCGCGCAGCAGGCCCAGCTCGCGCGACCGTTCGATGATGGACAGCGCCAGCGTGTTGACGATGCCGAGCGCGGCGATGACGATCGCCATGACCAGAAACACGTCGACGGCTGACGTCAGCTGATCGAGACCCTGGCTCTGCAGCGCGAGAAACGACGCCGAGTCGTAGCCCTTCAGGGTGGGAAACGCAGTGAGGTCCTGCTTGAGCGCCGCCAGCCCAGCGTTGTGCGAGACGCCGGGGGCGGCACGCAGCAGGATGATGAACGTCTGCGGCTCAGGGAAGTACTGCGCGTACTGCTGCGACGAGATCATGTACCCGGTCGTGATCGCGTTCGGGTTGAAGATGCAGCCGATCCGCTCGTTCACCGTGACCCCGGCCTGGGGGAAGTTCACGGCGATGGTGTCACCAACTGTCCAGCCGTGATTTGACGCTTCGGTCTGGTCCAGGAAGATGGTGTCAGGGTTGGACAGCGAGCTGGGATCGCCCGAGGCCACGTCGAGGCTGAAGAAGTCCTGGTAGTCGGCCGGGTTGGCCGCGAACACCGATGTGCTCGATCCGTTGATGAGAATCGTGCCGCTCTTCAGGTCGTCGACATTGGCGAAATGCGGGTCTTTGGCGAGTGCGGCGGTCGTGGTCGGATTTATCGTGCCCTGGCCGCCGGCGGCGAAGACCATGTAGTCCGCCTTCAACGCTTGCTGCAACGCAACCGCAGTGGACGCTTTCGCCGACTCTGTGAGCACCGCGATGCCAACCACGAGGCTCACGCCGATCATCAGCGCCGCGGCGGTGGAGGCGGCACGCCGGGGAGCGCGGATCGCGTTGGTGCGCGCCAGCTTGCCCGGCATGCCGCGCAGCTTCTCGATGGGCACGCCGAGCACACCGGCGATCGGGACAACCGTCAGCGGCGCCAGCGACGAGACGCCGAGGTACAGCAGCAGCGCGCCCAGCCCCAAAAGCTGAAAGGCGACGGAGGTGCCGGCGAACAGCCCGAGAGCGATGCCGACGACTCCCAGCAGCGCGACAACGACTCCGAGGACGATGCGCCGCGTCCCCAACGGCTGCGCCTGGTCACCGGCCTCGCGGATCGCCTCCACCGGCGATACGCGGCTCGCCTTGCGCGCCGGCAGCACCGACGCAACCACGGTGATGACGGTGCCCAGCACGAGTCCGATGACAACAGTTGAACCCTGCAGTACCAAGTCGGCCTTGGGCAGCCCGCTGCCCAGCGAGCTCAGCGCCGAGTACAGCAGATGCGCCAGGCCAAGCCCCGCGAACACGCCCACCGCCGAAGCTACAACACCGGTGATGAGCGCCTCGATCAGCACCATGCGGAACACCTGACCTCGCGTGGCGCCAAGCGCCCGCAGCAAGGCCAGCTCGCGCGTTCGCTGTGCGATGAGGATGCTGAGGGTGTTGATGATGATGTACGAACCCACGAAGAGCGCTATCAGCGCAAACACCAAAAGGATCGTGCGCAGGATGCTGAAGAACGAGTCGATTCCCGAGACCTGCTCACCGATGGC
>JAFAJR010000096.1 GCA_019236085.1 Candidatus Dormiibacterota bacterium | reverse complement strand
GACCTCGAAGCCCTGCGCCGCGACGGTCTGTTCCGCCCGCTGCGCGTGCTGGAGTCGCCGCAGGCGGCGGAGGTGGTGATCAACGGCGCCCCGCTGATCAGCCTGTCGAGCAACAACTACCTCGGCCTCAACACACATCCGGCGCTGCGTGACGCCGCGGCACAGGCGGCGGAGGAATGGGGCGCAGGCACCGGCGCGGTGCGCACCATTGCAGGCACCCAGACGCTGCACGAGGAGCTGGAACGCCGCCTCGCAGCGTTCAAGCGCACCGAGGCGTCGCTCACATTTCAAAGCGGCTACACGGTCAACGTGGGTGTGCTGGGCAGCATGCTCGACTCCGGCGACTGCGTGGTGAGTGACAAGCTCAACCACGCCAGCATCATCGACGGCATCCGGCTCACCAAGGCCGATCGCATTCTCTACGAGCACATCGACCTCGACGACGCGGAACGGGCGCTGCAGGAGGCGAAGCAGAAGGGATACCGGCGCATCCTGCTGGTCACCGACGGTGTGTTCAGCATGGACGGCGACATCGCACCGCTCAAGGACCTGGTGGAGCGTGCCGAGTCAGTGGGGGCGGCTGTGATGGTCGACGACGCCCACGCAACGGGCGTCCTGGGCGACCACGGCCGGGGCACCACTGACCATTTCGGTCTGCACGGCAGAGTCGCGCTCAACATCGGCACCCTGAGCAAGGCGGTCGGCGTGGTCGGCGGCTATGTCTGCGCCAGTCAGGTGGTGCGCGACCATCTGATTCACAAGGCGCGGCCGTTCCTCTTCTCGTCGTCGCATCCACCGGCAGTGGTCGCCGCCTGCATCGCCGCCGTCGACGTGCTGGAGAATGACTCGGAGCTCATCAACCGGCTGTGGGAGAACACGCGGCACTTCAAGGCCGGTCTGCGAGAGCTCGGCTTCGACATCGGCACCAGCGAGACGCCGATCACGCCCGTGATGTGTGGCGAGGCGCCGGCGGCGATGCAGCTCTCGGACCTCCTGATGGAGCGTGGCGTTTTCGCCCAGGGCATCGGCTTTCCCACGGTCCCGCGTGGCAAGGCCCGGGTGCGCACCATCGTCACAGCGACCCACAGCCGGCAGCAGCTCGACACGGCGCTGGAAGCCTTCGCGGATGCCGGCAAGAAGCTGGGGCTCATCGCGTAACAGAGTCGCGCGGGCTTGGATTCTGCTGATGCTTCACACCTCGCGGCGGATGCGCTGACATGCCGCATCGCAGCGCCGCCGACCTCGAGGAGGAGCGCCGTCTGATCCTGGCCGCGCAGCGCGACCGGGCGGCGTTCGCGCCGCTCTACGAGCGCTACGTCGACCAGATCCACGGCTACATCTACACGCTCACCAAGGACCGGGAGCTGGCCGACGACGTGACAGCCGCAACCTTCGCCAAGGCGCTCGAGGAGCTGCCGCGCTTCGAGTGGCGCGGTGTGCCGTACTCGGCGTGGCTCTACCGCGTGGCCGGCAATGCGCTGGCCCGCGAAAAGCGGAAGCCCGCCTGGGCGGAACTGGCAGTCGATCTCCCGGACGGCAGCCCCGACCTCGCCGACGTGGCGGCCACGAGCGAGCGCGCGGCCACGGTGCGGGCAGCGGTCGCCGCGTTGCCCGACGACCAGCGCCAGGTGGTGCTGCTGCGCTTCGGCGGCGAGCTGCGCAACAAGGAGATCGCGGCGATCATGAACCGCAGCGAAGGAGCCGTGAAGCTGCTGACCTTCCGTGCGCTGACCGCTCTGCGCCGGCGGCTCGGCGCCCCATTGCCGGCAGAGCGCGCCGCCCTGCAGGCTGGAGGAAAGTGATGACAGTGGACGCAGAGCTGCTGGACGAGGCGATTGACGATGGGGCCACGGCGCGGGCAGACCTGCGCGAGCTGGCCGACCTTGCGGCGGAGGTCGGCACGGCGCTGGCTGGCTGGCGGTTGAGCACCGCCGAACGGGCCGTGCTGTACGAGCGTGCGCTGGCCCTGAGCCGTCGCTCCCGGATGGCCGTGCTGCGCCGTCTGGGCTGGAAAGCGCCGGCATTGGTGGGCGGAGGCCTGGTCACTGCCGGTGCTGTCACCGCCATCGCCATCGCGGTGGCCCGGGGACGCCAGCAGCACTCGCAGCCGCCGCTGCCCGCCTGAGCTCAGGCTGGGCCATGGCGGATCCCGGCGACCCTGCGGAGCTGCCACCGTCCGAGCGGTCGCGCATTCGGCACCGGGACCGCAAGCGTGAGACCCGCATGGTGGTGGACAACGCCGGCGTCAAACGGGTGATGCAGTCAGTGGAGGAGAAGCGCCGCGAGCGTGCCGAGAGAACCTCGCCGCGGTCCGATCAGCAGGGCGGCTGATCAGCGCCCGTTGCGGGCCCTTGCAGCTGTGGCATGGAGCAGCGGCTCCTCGAGGGGCTCCACATGTGTGGCCGCCTCGTCCATCCGGGTCCGCATGGCGGCCACCGGCCCTTCGAAGACCACCTTGACGGCCCCCGCGCTGACCCCGGCGGTGGCCGTCTCGAGCGCGGTGTCGAAATCCTCCAGGGGGAAGCGGTGGGTGACGATTCCGTCCACCGGGAACGCGGGATCGGCGAGCCACTCGCGCACCACTGCGAAGGTGCGGTGACCGCTGGGCTCCTTGCCGTACCGCGCGGCGCCTGTCACGGTGAGCTCTCGAGACCACACCAGCGGCCATTCCACCGCCTGGCGGTCCGGCCTGCCGCAGAGGACCAGGGTCCCGCCGGCCCGCAGCAGACGCAGCGAGAGGTCCACCGACGTGGGGTCGGCACGGCAGTCGAAGATCACGTCCACACCGCCGTCGAGCACGGGAGTTCCGCCGCTCTTGGGGCGCATCAGCCGCGACCCGGTGAGGTCCGCGGTCCGCAGCAGGAGCTCCTCCGCCGGGCCGCGCCACACCCTCGAAGCGCCGAGCGCACGGATCGCCACCACGTCGGGACCGATGTCGTGCTGCAGGTGCAGCGGTTGCCGGAACCGCCTTCCCCGGCGAGGCCGGGTCATGCTCCGGGCGTCGTAGAGCACTGTTATGTCGAGGTCGGAATACATCCGCCGCAGCGTGGCCACGATGAGCCGACTCTGGGCCCCGGCGCCGATGACCACGGCGCAGTCGCCGCGGCGGAACCAGCGCAACACGGCGTGCAGGGCCGAGGCGGCGGGCTCGGCAAGCACGCCGCGCTGATCAGAGATCCCTTCGGCAGGGACCAGCATGTCCTCGTGGACCAGCAGGCCCTCACTCCAGCCACCGCCCGCCTCGACGCTGGAGCCGACTGAAGGCCCGGAGCACAGCGCCCCGGCGCGGTCGGCGTTCTCGCAGAGATGGGTGTCGCCGGCCCGGCAGCGGCGGCATTCGGGCAACCCCTTGTGGGCGCATCGCAGGGTCGGCTCGACCAGGACGCGGCTGCCCTCCTTGGCCCAGCGGGTCGGCGACGCCTGCTCCACCACCCCGACCACCTCGTGGCCGGGCACCACCACGGCTCCGTCGCGATACGCGGTGAGCACGTCCGGGACCCGGTCCGCAAGGATGAGATCGAGGTCGCGGGCGCAGATCCCGGCAAGGGCAGGCCGGACAAGCACCCAGCCGGGGGCCGGCGGGGTGGGCGTGACCACCTCGCGGACGTCGAGAGGCAGGACGTCGGCGCCGGCCCGGCGTTGACGGCGGCCGCCGGCATGCGCCAGGGCCGGGTCGACGACGAGCGCTTTCACGAGTGGCCCCCGGCGCTGCCCATCGCCGGACGGCCATGGCGTGTTGTCATGACAGAGTCGTGAGGATAGCGCCGTTCCAGCACTCTCGACCGGCTCCACAATTGCGTGATGCCTGAGGAGACGCCGCCGCCTCCGTCCCCGCCGCCGCTCAGCACCTGGCCTCCACCGCCGGGGACGGCACCTGGCTGGGCGCCGCAGCCGCCCGTCTGGGGCGTTCCGGGCTGGACGCCGCCCGAAGGATGGGGACCGCCGCAGGGCGGCCCGGGGGCGGGCCGCTTTCGCGCGCTGTCCCTCGGTGAGCTGCTGGACGCCGTGTTCTCGCTCTACCGGCGGAACTTCCTGCTCATCGCGGCCATCAGCGCCGTGGTGCAGGTTCCCTACGCGCTGCTGAGCACGGTCCTGCTGGAAGCGACCGGGGCTGCCTCACTGTTGTCCGGCGGCACCGCCTTCAACAACCTCACTGTCAACCCCAACGGCACGCTGAGCCAGTCGCAGCTCAACCAGCTGTTCGGCCTGATCGGCGTCGACATTGCCCTGGCGCTGGTCTCGACGCTCATCGTGCTGCCGCTCGCGACCGCCGCCACCACCCGCGCTGTCAGCGACCGCTATCTCGACGCCCCGGCATCGCTGGGCAGCTCATACCGTGCAGCCGGCCAGCGCTTCTGGGCGCTGGTGGCGCAGAGTGCCATCCTGTTCGGCGGCGGCGTCGTGGTGTTTGCCCTGGTCGCGGTGGTGGTCGTGCTCGGCGCGCTGCTGGGGCCCGGCGGCGTGCTGCTGGACGTCGCCGCGTTCATCGCCGTCGTCGTGCTGGCGGTCTTCGTCTATGTGCGCACCTCCCTCGCGGCGCCGGCGATCGTGCTGGAGCGGCTATCCGGATGGCAGGGCCTGGTGCGCAGCTGGCGTCTCGTCGAGGGTTACAGCTGGCGCATCCTCGGCATCCGGCTGCTCCTCGGACTCATCACGGCGATCATCTCGGGCATCGTTGTCGGGCTGCTCTCGGTGGCGGGAAGCGGTTTGGATGTCAGCGGACGATTCATCGTCACCGAGGTTGCCGGTGCCTTCGCCGCGGTGTTCGTCAGCCCCATCACGTACATCGCGGTGACGCTGCTGTACTACGACACGCGTATTCGCAAAGAGGGATTCGACATCGAGATGCTGGCGCGCTCGCTGTGAGGCGATCCGCGCTCGCGGCGGCGCTGCTGGCCGCCGCCGTCACGCTCGTGCCGACGCTGCGCGCGGCGGCGGCGCCTCCCTCATGCCCTGCGTTGACGTACATCGCCGCCATCGGCAGCGCACGCGACGACCTCGGTGCCACGCCGGCGCGCGTGCAGTCCGCTGTGTCGGCGCTGACCGGCCTCGACGGTGCCTATCCAAACGTCGACCGGGTGCTGCAGCCGGTGCTTGACGATCTGGCGGTCACGCCACCTGCCCTGGACGACGCGCGGGCGAGGCTTGGCGAGATGGCCGCCGTGCTGGCACTGCCGCAGCGCGCAGGGTGCGACGTGGATTCCGGTCCGGCGCTCGGCGACCTCCACGACGTCTACGCATCGCCCGTTTTTGCCAACCTGGACCAGAAGGCGCAGGCCTCGCTGCTCGATGCTATCGGCTCCTTCATCAACGCAGTCGTGTCGCACCTGTTCGGCGCCCTGGGCGTCGGCGGGTCGACGCTCCTCGGCGTCGGGGTTCTGCTTGCGGTCATCTCGTTCATCGCGTGGAGGGTGCGTGGATCGCTTGGCGGCCGGCGTTCCCAGGTTGCTGCCGAGCCTGCTGAAACAGGCGACGACCCCGCCCTGGAATGGCGGCGCGCCGAATCGGCCGCGGCAGCCGGCGAGTACCGCGAGGCGGTACGGCGTGCGTTTCGCAGCGCACTCCTCGAGGTTGCGCTGCGCGGTCGGATCCCCGTAGAAGCAGCCTGGACGACTCGCGACTTGCTGCACGCGGCGCGTGCCGACAGCACGCTGGCGGACGCGCTCGCCGCGGCATCGACCGACTTCGACAGCGCCTGGTACTCCGGCAGACCGGTCACCGAGACCGATTGGCACAGCGCTCGCGTGCACTGCGACGCGCTGCGACGTCTGGCGCGCGACAGTTCACACGCCGCCGCCGCATGAGCCGGCGGTTGGTACAACCTCTGGTCGTGCTGGTGGGCGCGCTGCTCGTGTTGGCGGCGATCGCGGTGTTCAGCGCGCGTCCGCCGTCGGATGACAGCGATCCTTCGTCGCGTTCCGCGGGGAAGCTCGGCAGCCTCGCGCTGTACACATGGCTGCAGCGGCTCGGTCTCGACACGGAGCGGATCTCGGGAAGCTTCACGCTTGCCGCAACCGACGTGCTCGTGGAGTACGACCCGTCGGTTGACTTCAGCCCGTCGGAGGTCGCAACGACACGGTCCTTCCTCGACGCAGGTGGTGAGGCGATAGTCGCCTTCGGCGCCGAAGGCGTCGGTTCGGTGCAGCCGCTGCTGCAATCGCTGGGTGTGCAGCTCTCCAGTGCGCTGCCGCCCGGAGTTGCGACACCTGCGCAGCCGTTCGACGTGGCGTCGCGGGTGCATGCAGTTCCCACCTCAGCAGGATTCGCACTGCTGGAAGCGCCGCCGGTGGTGCCGCTGCTGCGTCAGAGCAGCGATGTCGTCCTGGCAGGCGTGCAGGTGGGTGCCGGCCGGGTCTATGTGCTGGGCGACACCGCGCCACTCTCCAACGACGGCTTGCGCGACGGCGACGCGGCGGTGCTGATGCTGTCGCTGCTGGACCGCGCCCGCGGTGGTCGCGTCGGCTTCGACGAGTTCCATCACGGCGAGGGTGTGTCGGGCACCGGCGCGGCCGCCATCTTCTCCGGTCCGATGGGGGCCGCGGCAGCGCTCGCCGTCGTGCTTGCGGTGGTGTTTCTCGCCATCAACGGGCGACGGCTGGGACGCCCGCTGGCCACATCGGACGCGGCGCTTCCGCCAAGTGCATCGGCCTACGTCGCTGCCGTGGCCGAGCTCTTCGCACGCTCTCGGCGTCGAGGCTCGGTGGCAGCTCACTACGCCGCGGAGCTGAAGCGGCACGTGGGGCGTGTCACCGGCATCGATCAGCAGCTCGACGATGATGCATTCGTCGCTGCCGCGGCAGCCTCAGGATTTGGCGATACCGCGTCACTCGACGCAGTGCTGCGGCGCGCGCGCGGGCTAGCAGCCGGTCACCCCGATGACGCATCGCTGCTTCGCCTGGCCCAGGACAGTGTCGACGTCGAGCATCAGTGGTCGCAGAGCCCCCAGGGAACCGCACAATGAACGGCGTGGGACGCACCGCCGAGCTTCGTGCAGCCGTGCACGATGTGCTCGGCCGGGCAATCGTAGGCCAGCAGCACGTGATCGACGGCTTGTTCATCGCCGTCATCACCGGCGGTCACGTGCTGCTCGAGGGCGTTCCCGGCACCGCCAAGACATTGATGGCCCGCGCCGTCGCCGCCGTCCTGGACGCGCGTTTCACGCGCGTGCAGTTCACTCCCGACCTACTGCCGGCCGACATCATCGGCACCAACGTGTTCCGTCCTGACAGCGGGACCTTCGAGTTCCATCCTGGCCCCATCTTCACCGACACGCTGCTGGCCGACGAGATCAACCGAGCGCCCGCCAAGACACAGGCTGCGCTGCTCGAGGCCATGGAGGAACGCCAGGTCACGTCGGAAGGACGGAGCATGCCACTCGGCGACCGCTTCATGGTGGTCGCAACCCAGAACCCCGTCGAGTACGAGGGAACATACCCGCTCCCCGAGGCACAGCTCGACCGGTTCTTCTTCAAGCTAGAGGTGAACGTCCCCGACCCGGTTGCTGAGTCCGCCATGCTGCGCCGCTTCGACGCCGGCTTTGACCCGCTCGCCTTGGAGGCAGCAGGCGTTCATGCCATCATCGACAGCAACACCTTGCGTGCGGTGCGCGACGAGGTCCGCACGGTGCGCATCGGCGAGGAGCTGCTCGGGTACATCACGGCGATCACCGCAGCCACGCGAAGCAGCGCCGATCTCACGCTCGGCGCCAGCCCTCGCGGGGCCATCGCCCTGCTGCGCGGAGCCAAGGCCATGGCGGCGATGCAGGGCCGCGACTACGTGGTGCCGGACGACGTCAAGGAGATCTGCGTGCCGGCGCTGCGCCATAGGCTCGTGAGGCGCCCCGAGGCGGAGATCCAGGGCATCGGCGAGGTGGCTGCGGTGCAGCGCGCCCTGGGAAGGGTTGCGGTGCCGCGATGACCTGGCGCGGCGCCGCAGCGACAGCTGTGCCGCTGCTGCTGCTCGCTGCCGGCGCTGCTGTGCCCGCACTGGTGCCGCTCGCGCTGGCGTTGCTTGTCCTTGTCGTTGTGGCGATTGCAGTCGACGGCCGGCTCGCCGCCGCACCACCGTCGCTGACCGCGCGGCGCAATCACGACGAGATCCTCTCGGTCGGCGTCGCCAACCGCATCAACCTGTCACTGCGCGGGAATGCGTCGCAGGACGCGCGCATTCGCGACGAGACGCCGGCTGCGGCTCGCGCCCAGCCGGTCCAGTGGACCGCTGACATCCCAGCCACCTTGAGCTACCACGTGACACCGGTCGTGCGCGGCGAGCTCCACTTCGGACGCACTGTGGTCCGCACGACGGGGCCGCTGCGACTCGGCTGGCGTCAGTCGTCAGTCGGGACGGAGGAAGACCTGCACGTCGACGCCGACATCGCCGCGGTGCGCGTGTTCGAAGCACTGGCGCGCCGCGGGCAGCTCGCTGAGCTCGGGGTGCGCACGCTGCGAATGCGCAGTGAGGGCAGCGAGTTCGAGCGCATACGCGACGCGGTTCCCGACGACTCGCTGCGCAGCATCAACTGGAAGGCGACCGCCCGCAGCGGACGGCTGATGGCGACAGAGCTCATGCCCGAGCGGGCGCAGCCGGTGGTGGTGTGCATTGATCACGGCCGGCTGATGGGCGTCGGCGCCGGCGAGCTCACCAAACTCGACCACGCGATCAATGCAGCGCTGCTGCTGCTGCACGTCGCACTGCGCAGCGGCGACCGTGCCGGTCTCATGCTGTTCGCCGATTCCGTGACGCGGCGTCTGACGCCGCGGGCCGGCTCGGCCCAGCTGCGAGCGTTCCTCGAGGCCGTGCGGCCGCTGCGCTCAGAGGAGATCGAAGCGGACTACGCCGCAGCGTTTGCCGACTTCGACCGCTGGCAACGACGCCGCGCACTCGTCGTCGTCTTTACCGACGTGCTCGACGCCGACCAGGGTGCCGCATTGGTCAGCACGTGCACGCGCCTCGGCCGGCGTCATCTGCCGGTTGTCGTCACCATGCGCGACCCCGCCATCGATGAGGCCGCGGCGCGTAGCCCGCGCAGCGTCAGCGATGTGTACAGCCGCGCCGTAGCAGCCGGCATGGTCGCCGACCGCGAAAGCACGCTGCGGCTGCTGACGGCGAGCGGCATCAACGTCATCGACGCTGATGCGCAGACGCTGTCGCCGCGGTTGGTGAACCGCTACCTGGAGCTCAAGCGCCAGGCGAGGTTGTGACCTGGCGCTGGGGAAGGTTGCGGCGGGCGTAGGCGGCATATGTCGTCGGCCAGATGATGAGCCCGATGATGACGAGGCCTTCTACGACAAGTGCGACGATCGTATAGACCGTGGCGTTGCCGTTTCCGAGGGTGCGAAGCGACCCCAGGAGGAAGAGGACCTCGAGAATGGCGAGGATCCATCTCGCCACCTGGGACGGCCGTCCTGTCAGCACGGCGAGCAGGATGATCAATGCCCCGATGACCCCGATGATCACGCCAAACACGATGAAGAAGGCCAGTGCGGTGTGAACGTCGATCAACGTTCCGTTGTAAACGAGGTTGTTGTTGTTGATGGCGGTCTGCAGTCGGTCCGCCAACACTATCGGTAGGAGAATGGCTGCGATGCCTCCGAGCAGGAACAGCACACCTTGGAGTATCGCCAGCACCTGCGCCAGGATGAGGAAGGCGTTGCGCTTGAAGGGCAATCGCGCCGCCGGGTAATACCCGTACGGCTGCGCCGGATACCCCGTCGGATAGGCCACCGGCGGCGGACCGACGGGTCCGCCCGCCTGAGGCGGCACGTACGCACCTCCCGGCTGCGGCGGTGGGCCTGGCGGCGTTGGCGGAGTTGCGGACACCTTTGTCTCCTCCTGGTTGGCCGGCACCGGTGTGCGGTTGGGCTGAGAGTCTACGTCCCTGCGCCACCCTCCGACAGCATCGTCAGCACCAGGGCCAGCGCGGTCGCGGCACAGACCGCGAGCTCGATGCCAAATGTGAGTGACGCCTCGCCCGCGATTACCAGGACCGCCACGATGCCGGCCTGCACCGCCACACCCGCCGGTGCAGCCCAGCGGACGCCGCGGCGCAGCAGAACCGCGATGAGCACGATCAGCGCGGCGGCGGCGACATAGCCCGTGCCCAATCCCGCAGCCGCGGCGCCACCGATCTGACCGCCTCCCACGGAGACTGATGCACTGCCGCCGAGCAGCACGCCGATCGCCACCAGCACAATTCCTGAGAGCAGAAGCAGCCCCGCCTCGAGAATGAGCAGAACCTGCGCGGCGCGCAGCATCAGACCGCCGCCGGCACCTCGGGCAGCGTCTCGATCGCAGCGATGACGGCGCGCGTCAGGTGTGTCGGTGTGGATGCGCCGGCGGTGACGCCGATGCGACGCATCCCAGTGAACCACGCCGGGTCGACGTCGGCGGCCGTGTCCACCAGGAAGGCGGGCTTGTGTCCCTTCTCCTCGACGACCTGCACCAGACGCTTGCTGTTGCTGCTGCGGCTGCTGCCCACGACCACCACGCAGTCGACGTTGTCAGCCGCCAGCACTGCCGCCTCCTGACGCTCCTGCGTGGCCAGACAGATCTCGTTGTGAGCCTCGATGTGCGGGTAGCGGTGCACGAGCGCCTCGATGATCGACTGCGTGTCCCACATCGACAGCGTGGTCTGACACGTGACCGCGAGCTTGTCATCCGCGGTGAAGGGGAGTGAGTCCACCTCGTCGCCGCTCTCGATCAGCGTGATCCTGTCCGGAGCGATGCCGAGCACGCCCGCAGGCTCCGGGTGGCCGCGCTTGCCGATGTAGATCACGTGATAGTCCTCGGCGACGAGGCGGCGGACCAGGTCGTGGGTGCGCGTCACGTCGCTGCAGGTGGCATCGACAACGTTGAGGCCGCGCGTGCGGGCGGCGTCCACCACCTCCGGGGAGATCCCGTGCGCCGTGAAGATGACGGTGCCCTCGCGGATCTGCTCCAGCCCCTTCATGCGGTCGGTCTCCGGTATCAGCCGGACACCGCCCTCCTCGAGCTCGCGAGTCACGTGCTCGTTGTGCACCAGGTAGCCGAGCATCGTCACCGGCTCTGAGCCGCCGCGATCGGCACCGACGCGCTTGGCGATGCGGATAGCCTCCACCACGCCGTGGCAGTAGCCTCGCGGCGTGATCTTCACGACCTCCATGGTCCCAGTCTACGCAGGACCTGCCACAGCGCGGTCGAGACTCATGGTGCGCCGCGCCGTTTGCTGACGACCCGCAAGCAGCAACCACGAGTACAGCGCGGCGCCGCACACACCGCCGATGAGCAGCTTCGCCGCGTCCGGGAGCGTTGACGGCGAGACGAACGCTTCCAGCGTGCCGGCCACCACGAGCAGGGTGGCGGCTCCCAGTGCAAGACGAACTGCGCGTCCCGCCGCGGCGGCCAGCGCATCGCCACGGCGCAGCCGTCCCGGGCGCAGGATCGAGTCACCGAGCATGAGCCCGGTCCCGCCGGCGATGACGATGACTGAGAGCTCGATCACGCCATGGGGCACGATGAGCGACCAGAACTGCACGTCGTAGCCACCCATGTGCACAGCGGCTGCAATTGTGCCCAGCATCCAGCCGTTGCTCAGCAGCACGAACGCGGTGGGAAGTCCGAGCAGCACGCCGCCCACGAAACAGATCACCGCCACGCGGATGTTGTTCTGGATGATGAACGAGGCGGCAAACGGTGCATCGGGCACGTTGGCCGAAACCTGACCCCGCGCCATCTGATCGAACAGTGATTGCGGCACAAGAGAGGGACGCAGGTCGGGACGCAACGCAACGGCCGCCCAGCCGGCGATGAAACCGAGCACCAGCAGCGCGACGCTGCACACGATGTAGGGCCACGCCTGGCGAAACAGGCGTGGCAGGCCGGTGGCGTAGAAGCGGGGCAGATCACCGAGCCGGCGGGCTGATCCTCGGAACAGCAGCGGATGAGCCCGCGAGCACAGCGTGTTGAGGTACTCGGTCACCGTCGCGTCGGGAAAGTCCCGCCTCGCAATGGCGAGGTCGCTCGACGCGTGCCGCAGCAGCAACCCGAAGCGCTCGATGTCCGCCGTTGACGTGGCGCGCAGCCGGCCACGGCGCGCGTGCTTCACCGCGACCTCGAGCTCGGCCCATCGCTCCTGGCGCTCTGCGACGAACGTGTCCACGCTCACCGGCCACGCAACTCCAGCTGCAGATACAAGCGCTCGAGAAACAGCTCCGGCGGCCACATCCGCTCCGGCGCTGAGGGTGGCAGTTGCATGCGGTCGAAGAGGCGGTGAGAGATGTCAGCCGCGAGCCGCATTCGCACGGCGGGTTGCAGACCCTGCCGCGCAAGGAACGCACGAACCGCGTTGTGTTCGTGTGCGCCGAGCAAACCGATGCCGTCGATGGGCGGCCCTGGGTCGGGCGTGCGGAGGATCACCGGCGGAGATGCCACTGCTGCGCTCAGTGACAGCCCGGTGCGCTCACGGACCACGACAGTCCCGCCGGCCAGGTCGCCGAGGCGGCGCGACAGCGGATGAAAGAACATGACGACGAGTCCGATGCCGCCCACGACATCGATGAGACGCACCACGTTGCGCACGAGGATCGCCCCGACGTCGGCGGTCGAACCGTCGGCGCGGAGAACACGCAGCCCCATCGCCGCCTTG
Organism: Candidatus Dormiibacterota bacterium; assembly: GCA_019236085.1. Taxonomy (GTDB): domain Bacteria; phylum Chloroflexota; class Dormibacteria; order Aeolococcales; family Aeolococcaceae; genus JAFAJR01. Next base: position 393 of record JAFAJR010000096.1, on the reverse strand, counting down.
CCCAGCGTGCGGCCGCCGCTGATGAGCTCTGAAATCGCGAAATAGGCGAAGTACACGAAGAGCGCAATGCCCACCCCGGCGAGTGCGCCGTACAGGGAGCCTGTCGCGGTGGTGGCGTGCGACGCAATCGCGAGTCCCGCCACAACGGCGACGAGCGTCAGTGCAAGAGCGACGAGGTTGTCGATGATCTGCGCAACCATGCGGCTGCCGACGCCTGCGGTGCTGTAGCCGAGGCGGACGTTGTCGGCTGTGAGAACACGGATCGTGTCGGGAGGCTGCATCGACACCGGAGTCATAGTCTCACGCCCCGGGCCGCTTCCTGCCAGAATTGCCGCCTATGCCGGGGTCGTGGTGGCGTCCGCCGTTGAGTGGCGCTGTGGACGAGCACGTGGT
>JAFAJR010000174.1 GCA_019236085.1 Candidatus Dormiibacterota bacterium | reverse complement strand
GGATGCCCTGCTCGTCGGCGCCGGCATGGGTGGTGTTGTCACCCGAGCCCGAGGGATAGTTGAACTCGGGCTGCTGCGTGCCCGTCACCACCGCCTGCGTGGTGTCGAGGCCGCAGTAGATGCTGGGGTCGGCGTTGGTGTTGCCGTTGAAGTCGAGGTCGGGCGGCGCCGACGGCGACACCTGCTGCATCGGTTGCTGGCCCACCAGCACCTGCGGTTTGCCCTCGGATGCCACAGCATTCACCGAGACCGCGGTGACGCCGTAGCCGTGGGTGTAGTTGAGCGCGCTGTTGACAAATGACGGGTTGGGGACGTCGCCCTCGGCGATTTCACGCGGCCCGATCATCACCTCGGTGTCGCCACCGTTCGATGGATCCGCATAGCGGTCGACGGTGATGGTCGGATATGTCTGGTAGCTGCGGCTGCGGTCCACCTGGGCCAGCGTGTCCGGGAGTTGTGCGGTGTCCTGGATGCGCACGTTGCGCAGCGTGCCGATGTCGGCGAGCAGGTCCTGCAGCGTCGGGGCATGGGGCGTGCCGAAGGACCGTGCCTGCACCTCGGAGTTGGACCCGGTGTCTTCGAGGTCCCAGGCGTACCGGCTCACATTGAGGAAGTCGGTCATCGCCGGGGCCTGTGCCTGCTGCGCGTTGGGGTTGACGCTCGTCGCCTGGTAGATAGCCGCGGGCACGCCCTGCGCCAGTCCGGCGCCGATCAGCCAGGCGGCGAGCCCGCCGCCAAAAAGGATCGCGGTACCCAGCGCGGCTGTGCGCCAGCGCAGCACCACCAGCACCGCGGCGCCGATTGCCAGCAGCAGTGCGATCACCTGCAACGCTCCGAGCACCGGACGGACCACGTTGCGCTGCGTGGCGTCGAGGCCGACGAAGTTGTCGTGCGAGGAGGTGGCCAGGTGGTAGACGCCGAAATGAGCCCCGGCAGCGGCGAGCAGGAAGATGGCGGCCAGCGCGAAGCCGACGTGGCGCACGGCGATGCGCAGCGCGTCACCCGGCGTGCGGCCCTCCGGAGGGTGCAGCGGCAGCGGGATGTCCGACGGCGCCTGCTCGGCCAGCACTGCGATGAAACCGCAGGCCAGCGCGCCGAGCAGTCCGACGATGACCCCGCCCCAGAGCAGCGCCGAGAACGCATCGATGACCGGCAGCGTGAAGATGAAGAACGAGTAGTCGGTGTTGAAGACAGGGTCGGTGGCGCCGAACTGCTGGCCGTGCATCCAGAGCAACACCTGCTGCCAGTTCGAGGCAAGGAAAGCGCCGCCGGCGATGCCAGCCACCAGGGCGACGGCGATTCCGGCCCAGAGCGCGATCCGTCCGGCGAGCCGGTCCAGCGTTCTGGCGGCCAGGGTCCAGCCGACGACGCTCGCGCCCACCACCCCGCCGGTGATCACCAGCCCGATGAAGAACAGGACAAGCTGGGCAATGAACGGCGTCCAGAAGACGTTTGTGTGGCCCAGGCTCGAGTAATAGAGGTAGGTGGCCCGCAGGCCGAGGAGCCAGCGGGCCAGGATGACCAGGACGATGATCGCGGCGATCACTCCCAGGGTGATCCAGCGCCGGCGATGGCCCCGGAAGTTGGGCCGGACGCTGCGAGGCCGCGGGCGGCGGGGCCGGAACAGCTGCTCCGGATCGAAGCCGAACGCGCTCACCGCACGATCCTATCGATATCGAGGGTGGAGCAGGCTCCCCCTCGCACACCCCCCACCTGGCGGTGCGAGCTGCGGGGAAATGAATTCCCCTTCGCTCGCTTACCTCCTGTTTAGGAGCAGGCGGACGTCGAAGGGGTCGCGGCGGCGGCGCACCCGCCGCGAGACCTCGGGCCGGATCTGCACCATGTATGGCTCCTGCTGGCGCAGCACCTCCTCGATGGCATCAGCGATGAGCATGCCCTCGTGGATGGTGGGGACGCGATCCGACAGCGCCTCGGCCATGCGGTCCGTCACCACGCTCATGTCGAGCTCGTGGGCCTGCTCCAGCAGGTCGAGGCAATCGTCGAGGCGGCGCAGCCGTTGCCGCCGCTCATCTCCTTCCGGCGAGATCATGCTCCAACGGTAGCGTATGGTCGCGGGCAAGCTGCCAGACGAAGATTTCGTCGCCTACAGCCGTGGTCCTGTCGACCAGGCCGGCAGGCGTTACCAGCAGCTCCCCGGCGAGCACTTCGGCGATCGTCAGCAGCGTCATGGCGCTTCCTCCTGAGGTCGTCGACGTGATGCCGCGGCCATGGTGCCACGGCCCCCGCCGTAATTGCAAAGGCGTCAAAGGTCGCGGTGACGGATACTTCCACGCCGTGCGAGAGCGCTGCCGGCGGACGCTCGTGCGGTGGGCGTCGCTTGCGGTGCTCATCGCGGCAATGCCCATCGCGGGATGTGGCACAGCAGACCAGCCCTGCAGCACGCCCGACGCCACGCAATGTCATGCGCTGACCGACGCGCACGTCACCGTCACCGGTTCAGCGGCGGTGTCCGGCGAGGTGCAGCGCGAGTGGTCGGAGGGATCGTTGTGCCGCTCATCCGCCGCACCCGGAACGCTGTGGCAGCTGCCGCTGCCCGCGATACCCACGGCCGTCGACGGTCACTTCTTCTATGCGGAGGGATCGATCCTCGCCGCAAGCAACACCGGGCCGGGGACGTATCCAGCATCAGCGCTGCTCGGGTTCGAGATCGATGTCGATGACTCGCCGCCGTTCGTTCCCGGCGGCGGCAGCGTCACGATCGCGTCCGACGGTTCGGGAAGCATGAACCTCAACGGGTTCACCAACGGCAGCGGTCAGATCAACGTGAGCGCAACCTGGACGTGCTCAGATGTGCGCAA
>JAFAJR010000028.1 GCA_019236085.1 Candidatus Dormiibacterota bacterium | reverse complement strand
CCGTCGCCGCCGCGAGCCGCTCCAGCACGGAGTCGGGCACCGCGTCCAGCGCGACGTCGAACGCGCGCTTCGCCGTCCGGAGCGGTCGGCGTCTCAGCTCACGCGGCATGCGAGCATTGTCGTCCAAGCCTCTTGACCGACGACGGGCGGGCCTTCGCCTTCCTACTCAGTCGGTTCGATGAGCGTTCGAGGCCGCCAAGCGTCGAGATCCGCGGGCGGCGCTCGCCGTCGCGTGACGCGAAGCCCCGCCCACAAGCGTCCTGCGCCATACGCAATCGCACCCAGGACACCGACGAAGAAGCCGATGGGCAGATCGAGCGCGTATGCGAGCGCGAGCGCAGACCACACGGTGGCCAGTGCGATCAGCACCGACAACATCATCGCTGCGGCCGGATTGCTGGTGAAGGACGACGCTGCCGCTGCGGGCGCGATGAGCAGGCTGAAGATGAGCAGGGCACCGACCACAGGCACCGCCGTGGTCGTGGCCAATGCGATCACCACCAGAAACGCGAACTGCACCCGCGCGGGCGACACGCCGCGTGCCGCGGCGGCCTCGGGCAGCACCGACGACAACAGCAGCGGACGGTACAGCAGGAGTACTGCGGCGATGCAGACCACCGCCAGCGCGAGCGTCGGCAGCAACTCCGCGCTGCTCACTCCGAGGATCTCGCCGAACAGCAGTGAGAAGAGTTGCGGCGCATATTCGGTTGTCATCGACAGGAACAGCGCACCGAGCCCCAGCATCATCACGATCACCAGGGCGGTGGCCACGTCCTGGCGCACTCGCCGTCCCAAGGTCGCGATGGTCAGCGCGCCCAGCAATGAGAAGACGCCGAGCCCGAGCACCGCGTTGACGCCGGCAAGGCCGGCGGCGGCAGCGCCCGCAAATGCGCCGTTGGGGAGCGCATGCGCTGCGAACGCTGCACCGCGGAGCACGGTGAAGAAGCCGACGACACCCGCGACCACCGCGACGATGGTGCCCGCTGCCCAGGCGTTGAGCATGAAACCCGAGAACATGAGGTGCTACTCAGAGCTCAATGCTTCGGGCGAGGGCGTCCGGGCAGCGGAAGCAGCTGCGCGGCGGCAAAGACGACGAAGATGAGCGTCACGACAAAGAAGCTCACCGGCCACCCGGCGTGTGCGGGCGGCCAGCTGTAGCTGTCGTAGGCCAGGACCACGCCGAGCCAGGTCGCGACGACTCCGACGCACGCAGCGATCACCATCGCCAAGCCCGTCTGTTTGGTCACCCGCAGCGCAATCGCAGCCGGTCCGATGAGCAGCGCCGTGGACAGGATGGCGCCGATGGTCAGCGCGGACAGCGACACCGCAATCGCCAGCGCCAGCAGGAAGCAGACACCCACCGCGCGCACCCTGATGCCGCGCGCCGCGGCCAGGTCCGCATTGATGGAGCTGAGTATCAGGGGCCGATAGAGCAGCAGCAGCAAACCCGCCGCCAGGACGCCACAGACGAGGATGACCGGCGTCAGCGATGGCGAGACTGTGAAGATCGAACCGAACAGAACGCTCATCGCGACGCCTGTCGTGCTCGATGTGGTGGTGTCCAGATAGAGGAAGAGCGCTGCGAGTCCCAGCGCCGCGCCGAGCACGATGCCGGTCGCGACGTCACGCCCGCGCGGCCGGCGGATGCCGAGCAGGTCCATCACGCCGGCAGCGGCGAGGTTGAGCGCGATGAACCCGTACAACGGGCTGACGCCGACGAGGAACGCCGCAGAGCCGCCCGCGCTGCCGATGTCCGCAAGACTGTGGCCGGCGAAGGACTGCCCCCGCATGACGGTGACGGTGCCCACCACACCGGACACCACGGCCACAACCGCCCCGGCGAACAACGCAAACAGCACGGCTTGGTTTGCGAAGAACCCCGGAGCGACCAGCGGTCCGAGAAACCCCACGACTACACCAGTTCGACGATGCGGTCCCGTCCTGCGTGGCGCACCGTGGCGTCGTCGCGGCCGGCGACAACAAGGACGCGGTCGTGCACGTTGATGACGTCGACGTGGTGCCCGTACAGGCGGCTGAGCGCCTCGGTTGTCACAACCTCCGAGGTGGGACCGCTTGCCACCTTCCCGCGAGCGACGTACACGATGCGATCCATCACCGGAAGCAAGGGGTTCATGTCGTGGGTCGAAATCAGCACCGCGATGCGCTGTTCGCGCGCGATGCGGCTCAGCAGCTCGATGATCTCCTGTTCGCTGCTGATGTCGAGATTGGCGAGCGGCTCGTCCAGCAAGAGCAACCTCGGTCTGCTGATGAGCGCGTGCGCGATGAGGATGCGCTGTTGCTCTCCACCGGAGAGGTTGCCGACCCGCGCGTCACCGATATGGGTGGCGCCTACCGCCGCCAGCATCTCGTCGATCTGACCACGCCTCTTCGCGGAGGGCAGCGGCAGGCCGGCCCGATGGCCGTCGATGCCGAGGCCCACAAGGTCCCTGGCCCGGACCGGCATGTCAGGGTCGAGCGTCGCCTGCTGGGGGACGTAGCCGATCAGCGGATTGCGGCGCGACCGCGGCGCCCCCGCCACCAGCACATGTCCCGACGACGGCGTCAACAAGCCGAGGATCACGCGCAGCAGGGTGGTTTTACCCACCCCGTTCGAGCCGATCAGGCCGGTGAACTCACCGGCCGCAACACGGAAGCTGACATCCGTGAGGATGGGGCGGCCATCCAGGGCCACGCTCACCCCCTCGACCAGCAGCAGGTCGCTCGCGGCGGCCGTCACCGGGGCCGCCGCGCTCACAGGTGTTCAGTCGACACGCCGTCGGCCACCGCTCGCTGCAAGGCGTTCACCTCCGCCAGCATCCAGGATTGGTAGGTGTAGCCGGGTGTCGGCATCGTCTCGTACACGCCCACCACCGGCACTCCGTTCTGCATCGCTTCCGTGATGAAGCTCTGCGTGAGGGAATCCGTGACCTGCTGGTTGTAGCAGAGGACCTTCACGCGATGCTGGGTGAGCAGATCGTTCTGCAAGGACACATCCTGAGGCGCCGGATCGACGCCGTTCATGATGTCGGCCTGGAACGCGAACGGCGTCAGGTTGTCAGCACCCGCCGCCTGCAGCATGTAATCGGCGACCGGTTCGGTGGTGGCGACCGGCGTGTCCGGATGCGTCGCTTTGAACTGTGTGATGGCGTTCAGCCAGGGCTGCAATGAATTGATGAAACTGGTGGCGTTGGCGACGAAGTATGCGGCGT
>JAFAJR010000327.1 GCA_019236085.1 Candidatus Dormiibacterota bacterium | reverse complement strand
CTGGAGGAATGCGCCTCCCATCACGACGTGCTCGCCGTGGTGACGCAGCCGGACCGTCCCGGTGACCGCGGTCGCCCGGCGCCGCGCCCGGTGCGCGACGCGGCGCATCGACTCGGCCTTCGTGTGCTGGCACCATCGCGTATTCGCGACACTGACAGCGTCGATCTGGTGCTCGATCTCGGCGCCGAGGCGATCGTGGTTGCGGCGTACGGACAGATACTGCCGCCGTCGCTGCTCGATGGACCGGCTCACGGCGCTGTCAACGTGCACGCGTCGCTGCTGCCGAGATGGCGGGGTGCCGCCCCGGTGGCGCGTGCAATCCTCGCCGGCGACGCCGAGACGGGTGTGTCGATCATGCGCATGGACGCCGGCCTCGACACCGGCCCGGTGTATGCGCAGGCTCGCATCGCCGTTCGCGACGACGCGACCACGCCGGTACTCACCGACGCGCTGGCACAGCTCGGCGGCGAGCTGCTGATCGACGTGCTGGCCGGAGTGCAGACCGGCGATACCACGGCCCGTCCCCAGCCGGATGAAGGCGTCACAACGGCGCCGCGGTTGCGGCGTGAGGAGGGGCGGCTGCGTTGGGACGGCGTGAGCGCGGCGGATGTCGACCGCCACGTCCGGGCCCTGCAGCCGTGGCCCGGCGTCGTCATGAGCATTGCCGGCGCTGAGGTTCGCATCATCGATGGTGTTTGTGTCGCCGACGACCACAACGCCGAGCCCGGCACAGTCCTGCGCACTGAGGGCGAGCACGCGGTAGTTGCAGCACGGAACGGCGCCTACGCGGTGCACCACGTGCTGCCACCGGGCTCCCGCCGTATGACGGCTGCGGCGTTCCTGCGCGGCCGGCGCCTCGCGTCATGAAGCCCGAATCGCGAGCTCGGGACCCGGTGCTGGCTCGCAATCGCAGCGCCAGCCACGAGTACAGCATCGTCGAGCGCTTCGAGGCGGGCATCGAGCTCGCCGGCACCGAGGTGAAGTCGCTGCGCGCCGGGAGGGTGCAGCTGCGCGACGGCTACGTTCGCATCGAGAACGGGGAAGCGTGGCTGCTGGGAGTCAGCATCGCCCTGTACGAGCAGGGCAACCGGTTCAACCCCGATCCAGGGCGGCGGCGCAAGCTGCTGTTGCACCGACGTGAGATCGAGTACCTGGACAGCACGGTGCACACCGCCGGTCTCACCATCGTGCCGTTGCGCATGTACCTCGAGCGCAACAGGGTGAAGGTGGAGATCGCGCTGGTGCGCGGCAAGAAGCTGTGGGACAAGCGGCAGGACCTGGCCAGGCGCGACGCGCAGCGCGAGATGGAACGGTCCGTCGCCAGGCACATTCGTGGCGGTTGAGGCCGCCGATCGACTATCATCCCCGCAGTCAGATTTGGGTTGGGGAACTGGATTTGGAGAACGGGGGGCTTCGGCGCACACGACAGGTGGTCGTGGCGGCAGCGATGCTGGGGGGCATTGGCGCCGGCTTCGCTCACCCGGCGCGGGCGGCCACGGTTCCCGTGTCGGTGTCGATCACGTCTGCGCCGAATCCGGTTGCGCCGGGATCGGCCCTGGCCTATGCGATCACCATTGCCAACACAGGGGGCGCAGCCGCCAGCGGCCTCAGCCTCAGCGACATCGTGCCGCTCGCCTTGGGCAACGGTGCCACGTCGCTCTTCTACAACACCAACCTTGGTTCCTGCAGCGACACGACAGCGAGCAGCACCACGAGGCAGGTGACGTGCACCGCGGCTTCATTGCCCGCCGGCGCGGTCTGGTCGGTGAGCATCAACGGGCTGAACACGGCAACAGCGGGCTCGGCTCCACTGGCCGACACGGCGACCGTGACCGGCAGCGAGTCCGGAGTGCCCTTCAGCCAGTCGGCCTCGACCCAAACGCCGGTTGACGGCACCACGCTTGCCGGCTTGGCGCAGACGACGCTGCTGTCCGGTCTGAAGAACCCAACCCTGATCCGCTTCGCGCCTGACGGCGACGCCTACATCGGCGAGCAGGGCGGCACCATCCTCATCTACCGGCAGGGCAAGCTGCTGGCGACGCCGGTCATCTCCATTCCGAACGTCCAGGGCACTATCGAATGCGGGCTGCTCGGTCTCGCTTTCGATCCGAACTTCAGCACCACGACGCCGGGCAACGGCTACATCTATGTCTCGTACACAATCAACGTCACAAACAGCCAGAACGTCACACAGCCGTTCGCGCAGCTGTCCCGGTTCACTGTCGTCAACGACGTGGCGAATCCCTCGTCGGAGAAGGTCTTCTATCGCGGGAACCAGGCGCAGAACGGACACCATCCCGGCAACGACCTCAAGCTGGGGCCGGACGGCAAGCTGTGGTGGTCTGTCGGGGACAACGACCCGAACATCACCAACGCGCAGGCCTTGGGCAACATCTACGGCAAGATCCTGCGTTTCAACCTTGACGGCAGCGTGCCCTCGGACAACCCATTCCTGAACGTTGCCGGCGCCGTTCCCTACATCTATGCAGACGGAGTCCGCAATCCGTTCCGCTTCACCTTCCTGCCCAACGGCGAGCCGATGATGGAGAACACCGGGTCGACGTATATCAACGACGCCTGGGAGGATCTGTACCTGATCCAGCCGGGTGAGAACTTCGGCTGGCCCTACTACTCGGGATATTGCGGCAGCTGTGGATACGCAAACCCGACGTTCGAGTATGGCCACGAGCCCTGGGACGGCGCGGCGTCGGCCATCGCGGCGTACAGCACACCCAGTTCGGGCCCTGGGTTCCCGCAGCCGCTCGCCACAAACGTCGTCTACGTGGGTGACTACGACCGCGGCGACATCGAGGCCGTGCAGTTCGACCCGACCTACCACACGCCG
>JAFAJR010000267.1 GCA_019236085.1 Candidatus Dormiibacterota bacterium | reverse complement strand
TCGCCGGACAGCACGCGTCTGGCCGTGCGCATGGCCCCCGACCAGGTGGGGATCTTCGCGCTGGCGACGCTGCGGCAGCTGAGCGCCTTCTCGGTTACGGGCGGCGCCGGCGGCCAGGCACTCGCGTGGTCGCGGGCAGGCTGGCTCGCGGTGGGTGTCAATGACGGCGTCCAACTCTGGAACACCGGCTCATCCCCGGCGCTGATGCGGACCCTCACCGGCATCACGGGCTACGTCAAGGGGCTCGCCGTCTCCGCTGATGGACGCTACGTGGCCGCGACCACCTACATCCAACCCAAATCCGGACTTGGCTATGGCGACGAAGGTCAGCTCGCCGTCTGGGAGGCGGGCTCAGGCAGGCGGCTCTCCACCTTCAACCTGGGTACCAACGGACGCCCTGTTGCTTTCAGCCCCGACGCACCGATCCTGGCGACAGCTATGGGGAACAACCAGACGCTGGTGTTCGATTACCTTCACGGACGGGTGGTCAAGAAGATCAAAGCTTTGGTGCAAGACATCACCGGGAACGGATCGCCGCAGTCGGTGGTCGGACTCGCGTTTCTTGCGAACGGGGATCTCCTCATGGGTGAGGATTCGGGCGTCGTGGAGACGGTGAACCCGCAGACGGGGGTGGCCGCGCAGCATCCCATCGAGGCGGAGCAAGCCACGGTTACGAGCGTGTCGGTGCTGCCAGATCAGAGCTCATTTGTGACCACGAGCAGCAACGGGCAGCCGGCGCTGTGGGACGCGTCAACCCTGCAGCAGTTCGGCTCCACGTTCCCCGGCTCCCTCGGCGACTCATCCACGACTGCGGTTACCCCGGACGGCAAATACCTGGTCGTCGTCTATGGCGATGGCAGCGGCTATGTCTGGCCGCTGGGACTCTCCGCCTGGATGAACCACGCATGCGCGGTTGCCCGCCGCAATCTCACCCAGGAGGAATGGTCCCGGTTCGTGCCGGGTCAGCCTTACCAGACGATCTGCTGATCATTCGCTCACGAGCCGGCCCACGCCGCTCAAACCTGGACGCGCCGTTCGCGCGCACGCCGAGCCAGCGTCCAACCGCGCGTGATTTGCCAATGACTTAGCAGAGCGCCGATTGTGAGGTCACGCTGACATCCCAATTAGTGGCGGCCCCTGTTTCAGCAATCTGCCGAGCCGGGGGTCGAACCCGGACGGAGGTTTCACCCTCCAGCGGTTTTTAAGCGGGAGCCACTGCGTCATCGACCGGCGCAAGTGACGGTTCTTGGTATTCGGAGGTGCCATCCATCGCGACTCAAACTTCGATTGGTGTCAGCTGTTGTGGCCGTCGAGTGGGTACCGATGCCAAGGCCACGGACCTCGATCGCCCCAACAAATGGTGCGGACTTGGGATTCCTCGTGGGCAGCTGACACTCACGGGGTAGCGGCGCCGCTCGAGGCGAGTCATTCCCCGCAGCTTCGTCTCGCTCTCTCGTCGCGGTTGCCTCTTGGGCGGTGGATTCGACTCGCGACCACACGGGGCTCATCCAAGCAAAGAACCCCGCGCCGAATCTCTGACCGGCGCGAGGTTCGTTTGCTGGCTCAGCACCCGCAGGGGCAGGGGCAGCTGCCACAGGGGCAGTCGCACGGGATCACCGCTGTACCTCCAATGACATGTTGGCAGCTCAAGGTTTGCGCGCGCGGATGATTGCGGAGCCGGCGTGCTCGTGAACACGGTGGGTCTCCCGGACCTCGACGTCGACGAAGCCGGCGGCGCTTAGCGCCGCTTCGAACTCGGCTCTCGTGAGGGCTCCCGCGAGACAGGCTGTCCACGCAGCCACGTCCTCCCGAGCGGCATCGTCCAAGTCCTGATCGGCGATGACGTCCGAAACCGCGAAGCGACCGCCGGGTCGTAAGACGCGCGCCGCCTCGCGGATGACCTTGGGCTTGTCGCCAGAGAGGTTGATGACGCAGTTGGAGATGACCACGTCGACACTGGCATCCGGCAGCGGCATCTCCTCGATGTAGCCCTTCACGAACTCGACGTTCTGAATGTCGGCCTCGGCGGCGTTCCGCCGAGCCAGCTCGAGCATCTCATCGGTCATGTCCAGACCGATCGCCTTGCCACTGAGGCCAACACGACGCGCGGAGATGAGCACATCGGCACCGGCGCCCGAGCCCAGGTCGAGCACCGTCTCACCCTCGTGGAGATCTGCCACCGCAGTTGGTACGCCGCAGCCCAGCGAGGTAGCAAGCGCAGCACCGGCGACATCTTTGTCGGCATCGCTGTACAGCATCTCGCCGAAGATCTCGTCTCGCTCATCCCTACGAACGCCGCCTCCATCAGTGCCGGTCCGCGCGGCCTCGGCGTAGCGCTGGCGAACAGCTTCACGGATGTCTACGCCTGGGGTCGCCTCGGCGTCGGTTTGGCATCCACACGTGCCGCCATCGGTGCTCTGGCAGCACTCGCGCTTGGCAGCCGGCTCGCAGCATGTCTCTTGCGCGGCCTCCGAACAGCAGGACACGGGCACGTTCTCGCTCAGGTCAGCCATGCCGACAACTCCTTCAGTGCACCCGGTTTGACGTAGTAGTAGGCCCACAGCCCCTGGCGCTCCGAACCGACGATGCCGGCTTCGCGCAGCACCTTGAGGTGGTGCGACACCGTCGGCTGCGAGATGTCGAACAGCGGCACAAGCTCGCAGACGCACACCGCGCCGGCGTGTTTGCGCAGCACGTCGACCAGTTGGAGCCGGACCGGATCGCCCAGAGCCTTGGCGACAGCGGCCATCCGTTCAGCCTGCTGGCGTTCGACGTCCGGGTACACCACCGGCTCGCAGCAACGTTCTCCGGCCGGCCGCTTCTGCTTGGGGACGAGCTCCAGATCGATCATCTTCGATCTACTTATATCAATTGATTCGAGATCTGTCAATGCTATGCTCGACGACCGTGGGAACCCGCCACGTCCCGAGACCTCCGCTGCATCGCGCTTCGCTGCCTCGACGCCTCATGGCCGAATTCCTGGGATGCGCGTTGCTGGCCGCCGTGGTCATCGGCTCCGGCATCGCGGCGCAGACGCTCAGCCCGGGGCAGATCGGCTTGGAACTGTTCGAGAACGCGGCGGCCACCGCCGCCGGGCTCTTCGCCATCATCCTGATGGTCGGCGCCGTATCGGGCGGTCACCTCAACCCGGTTGTCAGCCTGGTCGATGCCGCGTTCGGCGGAATCGCCTGGCGCGACGTGGCGGCCTACATCCCGGTGCAGATCGCCGGCTGCATCGCCGGAACCGTCACTGCCAACGCAATGTTCGGGCTGGCTGCAGTCAGCATCTCGCAGCACGACCGCACCTCCTCCGGCCACTGGTTGGGTGAGATCGTCGCGACCCTCGGCCTGCTGCTTGTGATCTTCGCCCTGGCACGTTCTCGGCGAGCGCACGTCACGCCGGCAGCGGTGGGTGCATACATCGGCGCCGCGTACTTTTTCACCAGCTCGACGAGCTTCGCGAATCCTGCGATTGCCGTGGGGCGCATGTTCAGCGCCACGTTCGCCGGTATCGCACCGGTATCCGTGCCTGGATTCGTCGCGGCGCAGCTCATCGGCGCGGTGATCGCGTTCGGCGTCATCGCGGTCTTGTATCCGGATGTACGTGAGGCGGCCTCAGAGGTCGTCGTTCCAGTCATGGATCCGGTCACCAAATAGGAGGAGCTGGATGCGTCTCGTCGCCATCGGCGGCAGCGATGCGGGCATCAGCGCGGCACTGCGAGCCCGGGAATTGGATCCGACAGCCGACGTCACAGTCATCGTCGCGGACGCCTATCCGAACTTCTCCATCTGCGGCATCCCCTACCACGTCTCCGGAGATGTGCCAGATTGGCACGACCTGGCACACCGGACGGCTGCTGAACTCGTCGCGACCGGCATGCACCTGCTCCTCGACACCAGAGCCGAACGCATCGACGCCGATGGGCACGAGGTGCACGTGCGAGATCGTTCTGGGGCGGAGAGGGTGGTCGGCTACGACCGACTCGTCATCGGCACGGGTGCGCTGCCCCAAGGGCCGCCGATCGACGGCCTCGACCTCCTTGGTCCGGACGAGGGCGTGCATGTGCTGCACTCTATGGTCGAGACCTTTGATCTGATGCGGACGCTGTCGTCTGGCGCTGTCACAGCCGCACTCATCATTGGCGCTGGATACCTCGGGCTGGAAATGGCCGAAGCACTCCGCGCTCGAGGTCTCCGCGTCACCCAGGTGGAGCAGCTCCCCGAGGTGCTGCCGACGGTCGATCCGGAGCTCGGAGAGTTGGTCGCCGTCGAGTTGCGGTCCCACGGCGTCGACGTCATCACCGGCACGACCGTGCATCGCATCGCCCGCTCATCGAGTGGTAGCGCGCATCCCCTGGTCGTGCATGGGTCGGCGGCAGATGGCAGCGCTTTCGAGCACGATGTCGACGTCGTCTTGGTCTTCGCTGGTGTACGACCAGACGTCGAGCTCGCCGCGGCGGCAGGCGTGACACTGGGATTTCGAGGTGCCATCGACGTCAACCGCGAGATGCGGACAAACCTGCCCGACGTCTTTGCCGCCGGCGACTGCGTCGTCACGCACCATCGTCTGCTCGGTACCACCTACGTTCCCTTGGGAACGACGGCACAT
>JAFAJR010000146.1 GCA_019236085.1 Candidatus Dormiibacterota bacterium | reverse complement strand
AGACTTCACTCGGAGCGCTGGAGGCTGAGAACGCGGCCACCCAGCAGCCGCTGGAGCTGCTCGAGGCCGCGGCGCGCGCCGTCGAGCTCGAGCGCTCCGAGATCGCGGTGGCGCTGGCCCGGGCGGCCGACGAGCAGGAGGCGGCCGCCGAGGAGCTTCGCCAGGCTGCCGACGAGGTGGACCGAATGGCAGCAGCGGCCCGGGATGAGAATGTCGACGACGGCGAGGACTGGGACCCCGACGCGGCAGAGAAGGCGGAACGGGAGATCGGGCGCCTGGAGCGCCGGGTGGCCGCCCTGGGAGCTGTCAATGCGATGGCGCCCGAGCAGCATGCGCTGCTCGCGGATCGCGTCGCCGCGCTGCACCGCGACGGAGACGACCTCCGCGCCGCCTGTGAGGACATCCGGCACATTGCGGCCCGGCTGACACGCGACGTCGAGCGACGCTTCGAGGCGGTGTTCGCCGACGTTTCGCAGCGCTTCGGCGAGGTCTTCGCCGAGCTGTTCCCCGGCGGACGCGCCGCCCTCAAGCTCGAGGAGGGCGCGGAGAACCCCGCGAACGACGACGAGGAGGCGGCCCTGCTGCCCGGCGTCGAGATCCTCGCCCAGCCGCCGGGCAAGCGTCTCGGCCCGCTGCGTCTCCTGAGCGGAGGGGAGCGCGCGCTCACCGCACTCGCGACGGTCCTGGCCCTGCAGCAGGTGAACCCCAGCCCCTTCTACGTTTTCGACGAGGTGGACGCGGCTCTCGACGACTCGAACGTGCTGCGCTTCACCAGGCTGCTGCGCCGCCTTGCCGAGCGCCAGCAGTTCATCGTGGTCACACACAACCACATCACCATGGCCGCGGCCGACGTGCTGTGGGGCGTCACCATCGACGCCGACGGGGTGAGCTCGGTGCTCGGCGTCCGCTTCGACGCCGAGGCGCACAGCGAGGCGCTCACCGGATCGGCGCTGCGGCCGGTCCCCTCCTGAGCCGTCGAGGCGATTTTTCGGCGATGCCTGAGGAGGAGGTGGTGCCGGCGGCGCACCGCAGCGCTTGGTGGCGGCGGATGTCGCCGCGGATGCGCCGGGCGTCGGACAGCTTCAACGAGCACCTGCGCGACACGGTGCGGACCGGGCGGCGGGTCGACGAAAGCTTTTACGACGAGCTGACCGAGGCGCTCATCGCCGCTGATACCGGCGTGGGGGTGGCCGAGCGGGTGGTGGTCACCCTCCGCGACGTGGTGCGCAACGAGGCCATCCACGACACCGGCGAGGCCGTGGCGGCGCTGAAGCGCGTTCTGGCCCAGATCATGGCCAAGGACCGCGAGCTGCACATCAGCGACCGGCCCAGCGTGGTGCTCCTGGTGGGGGTCAACGGCAGCGGCAAGACCACCACCACCGGCAAGCTCGCCCACCGGCTGCGGGCCGAAGGCCGCACCGTGCTGGTGGCGGCGGCTGACACCTACCGCGCGGCGGCAATCGACCAGCTGCGTGTCTGGGCCGACCGCGGCGGCGCCGAGGTCGTGGCCCACCAGCCGGGAGGCGACCCTGGTGCTGTCGTCTTCGACGCCATCCAGGCGGCCCAGGCACGCCGGACCGACACCGTCCTGGTCGACACCGCCGGCCGCCTGCAGACCAAGGCGAACCTCATGGCTGAGCTGGCCAAGATGCGCCGCGTGGCAGAGCGACTCATTCCCGAGGCCCCGCAGGAGACACTGCTGGTGATCGAGGCGGCGACAGGGCTCAACGCATTGCAGCAGGCGCGCGCCTTCCACGAAGCCATGCAGCTCACAGGGCTGGTGGTGACCAAGCTCGACGGCACCGGGCGGGCAGGCACTGTGCTGGCCATCGAGGAGGAGCTTGGGGTGCCCGTGAAGCTGGTGGGCCTGGGCGAGGGCATCGACGACCTCAACGTGTTCGATCCGCCTGCATACCTCGACGCGCTGTTCAATCCCTGATATCCTGCCAAGGCCTTGACCTTGACAGTTATCGGTGGCGGGGCCGGCACCCCCCGGGCGACGCAGCAGCGGTTGCTCGACGTCTATGGCGGCGTGCTCACCACCCATCAGCGCGAAGCCTGTCGCCTTCACCTCGACGAGGATTGGTCGTTCAGCGAGCTGGCCGAGCACATCGGCTGCAGCCGCAGCGGAGCCCACGACCTGGTCCGGCGCGCGCTGGCCCAGCTGGAACGGCTTGAGGAGCACCTGGGCCTGGCAGCCGAGCTCGACCGCCGGGACGCGGTCGAGGCCGAGCTCCGCGCCCGGCTCACGGTGGTGGACGGAGGCTAGCGGTGTTCGACTCTCTCAGCGACCGACTCACAGCCGTATTCCGGCGCTTCTCCGGCCGGGGCCGCCTCAGCAAGGAGGACGTCGAGGCCGGCCTGCGCGAGGTGCGGGTGGCTCTCCTCGAGGCTGACGTCAACTTCAGGGTGGCCCGTGCCTTCGTCGACCGGATCCGGGAGCGGGCCGTGGGCTCGGAGGTGCTGGAATCGCTGACACCGGGGCAGCAGATCGTCACGATCGTCAACGACGAGCTGGTAGCGCTGCTCGGCGGCGAGACCCGGCGCATCCGCTACCAGCCGCATCCCCCGACGGTGGTGATGCTCATCGGCCTCCAGGGCAGCGGCAAGACGACGTCGGCGGCCAAGCTGGCACTCGCCGTCCGGCGCGAGGGACACCGGCCGCTCCTGGTGGCGACAGACCTGCAGCGCCCGGCGGCGGTGCAGCAGCTGGAGAAGCTGGGGCGCGACAACCAGGTGCCGGTGGCGCTGCCCGAGGGGTCAGCCGACGTGCCGTCGGTGGCCCGCCGCGGCGTGGCGGAGGCGGCTCGGCTCAACTGCGACGTCGTCATCCTGGACACCGCCGGGCGCCTGCAGATCGACGACGCCCTGCTCGAGGAGCTCAGGCGCATCCGCCAGATGGTCGAGGTGAACGAGACGGTCCTGGTGGTCGACGCCATGACCGGCCAGGAGGCGGTGAACGTCGGCACAGCCTTCGAGCGAGAGGTGGGCATCGACGGCGTGCTGCTCACCAAGCTCGACGGTGACGCTCGCGGCGGTGCCGCGCTGTCGATGCGCGAGACGATCGGCAAGCCGATCATGTACTGCGGCACCGGCGAGAAAGTGGGGGACCTGGAACCGTTCGCCCCGGACCGGATGGCCTCGCGCATCCTCGGCATGGGCGACATCCTCACCCTGGCAGAACGAGCGCGTCAGCACGTCGACGAGAAGCGTGCCCAGGAAGTGATGGAGAAGTCGATGTCGGGCCGTCTGACCATGGAGGACTTCCTGGAGCAGCTGCGCCAGCTGCGCACCATGGGACCGGTCGAGGGCATCCTTGGCATGCTGCCCGGCGGCCGCAAGCTCATGCAGCAGGCGGGTTCGGCGATGCCGACTGAGCGCGACCTTTCGCGCATGGAGGCAATCGTCCTCTCGATGACCCCGCAGGAGCGCCGTCGCCCGGACATCATCAAGGGCTCGCGGCGCAAACGCATAGCGGCGGGCAGCGGCACCAACACCGTCGAGGTGAACAAGCTGCTGAAGGGCTTCGACGACATGCAGAACCTGATGAAGGCTCTTGGCGGCAAACCCGGCAAGGGCATGCGGGGCAAGGCCAAGATGCTGCGGCAGCTGCGAGGGCTCGACCCGAGCTCGCTCGGCCTGGGATGAAGACACACATGGCAACAACAAGCGAGGAGGAAGCGTGGTCAAGATCCGACTGAAGCGCATGGGCACCACCAAACGGCCGGTGTACCGGCTGGTGGTGGCTGACTCGCGCAGCCCGCGTGACGGCCGATTCATCGAGGCGATCGGCTTCTACGATCCGCTTCCCAACCCGGCGGTGGTGCGCGTCGATGCCGACAAGGTGCGGACCTGGATCCGCCACGGGGCCAGGCCCAGCGACAGCGCCCGGCGCCTGCTGGTGCAGCAGGGCATCCTGCAAGCTGCGCCGAGGCCTGAGCGCCCCGCAGCACCGGCGCCGGCAGTGACGGCGCAGGAGATCCCCGAGGAGGCAGTCGAGGCGAACCCGGCGCCGCTCATCGAGGAGGCGGGCGAGCATGCCGCCGAGGAGGACGAAGCCGCCGAGAGCGAGGCCGGCGACGCGGCAGCGGAGGAGGACGCGTGACCGACTACGCCGACCTCACCAGGTTCATCGCCGAGCGTGTGGTCGGTGAGAAGGACGCGGTCAGCGTGGAGCTGCAGCCCCGCGGACGCAGCACCATCGTGCGGTTGCAGGTCTCCGATGCCGACATGGGCAAGGTCATCGGCAAGAACGGACGCAACATCGAGGCCATCCGCGCAGTGGTTCGCGCCGCCGGGCTGCGGCATCACGAGCGGGTGCAGGTGGAGCTGAAGGATCACAAGTGACGGTGAGCACCACGCCGCCCCGGCTTCGAGCCGCCTTTGTGCGCCGGGTCCACGGCGTGCAGGGCGAGGTGAAGGTGGAGAGCACCGGTGGCGACGTGGCGCGGTTCCATCGCGGGCTGTGCCTGGAAACCGAGCCGGGGCAGCGCCGACTCACCGTGCGCTCGGCCCGTGACGGCGGCGAGGGCACAGTGCTGCTCGCCTTCGACAACGTGACCACGCCGGAGGATGCTGCCTCGCTGTGCGGCATGTATTTGACAGTGTCGACAGCAACAGCTCGCGGCCTGGGCGGCGACGAGTGGTTCGTCTGGCAGCTGCGCGGCCTGCAGGTGCGCACCGCTCTTGGCGAGCACTTGGGCGTGGTCGACGATGTGGAGAGCGGGGTCGCCAACGATGTGCTGGTGGTGCGCCGCGATGCCGATGTCCTGCGTCTGCCGATGGTGCGTGCCTTCGTGCAGAGGGTGGACATCGATGCCGGCGTGATCGTGGTGGTTCCCCAGGCCGAGGAACAGGCCTGATGCACTTCCACGTCATCACCATCTTTCCTGAGCTCTTCCCGGGTCCACTCGGTGCCGGCGTCGTCGGCAGGGCACTGCAGGCGGAGCAGATCTCGATGTCGGCGCACGACCTGCGCGACCACGCCGAAGGGCCGCATCGCCAGGTCGATGACGCTGCCTACGGCGGCGTTGCCGGCATGGTGTTGAAGCCGGAGCCGCTGAAGCGCGCCGTTGACTCTGTCCGCGCTGCTGAGCCGCGGCTGCACGCGATTCTGCTGTCGCCGCAGGGACGGCCCTTCACCCAGGATGTGGCTCACGAGCTCGCAACTCACCCCGCGCTGCTGCTGGTCTGCGGCAGGTACCAGGGTGTCGATGAGCGTGCCATCGCCCTGGTGGATGAGCAGCTGTCCATCGGCGACTACGTGCTGAGCGGCGACGAGGTTGCAGCAATGGTGGTGATCGAAGCCACCGCGCGTCTGGTGCCTGGTGTTGTCGGTTCCCCGGAGTCACTCGATGACGAGACCTTCTCCAGCGGTACCGCCGGCGGGCTGGCGGCACCGCTGTACACGCGACCTGCAGTGTTCGATGGACTTGAGGTGCCGGCCGTCCTGCGCGGCGGTGATCATGCGGCGATAGCGCGGTGGCGCCGCGAACAAGCAATGATGCGCACCGAGCGTGGCCGGCCTGATCTGGTACGGTCTGACCGGCGTTCCGGAGGCAAATGATGAATGTGATCGAGCTGCTGCAGCGCGAGCAGGAGAAGGACGAAGTCCCCGTGCTGCGCGCCGGTGACACGGTGCGAGTGCACGTGAAAGTCGTCGAAGGAACCCGCGAACGCATCCAGGTGTTCGAGGGAATCGTGATCGCGCTGCGAGGCAAATCAGGATCTGCGTCGAGCTTCACGGTGCGCCGCGTGTCGCACGGTGTCGGCGTCGAACGCACCTTCCTGGTGCATTCGCCGCGCATCGACCGCATCGAGGTGCTGCGCCACGGCCAGGTGCGGCGCGCCAAGCTCTTCTACCTCCGCGAGAAGGTGGGCAAGCACGCACGCGTCAGAGAGCGGCGCGGCCCGGCGGGAGCTGCTGACAGCGTGCAACGACGGCCGGCTGAAACCGAGGACGAGGTCGCAGTACCAGCCGACGACGTGCCCGACGAGGCCGACATGGAGGCTGCGGTGACCGACGACGTGCCTGACGACGAGGCGGCGCTGGCCGCGGCGGCGTCGGAGGGCGACGGCAACGCCTGACCGTGCCATCAGGGCGCCGGAGCCGCTGCCCCCGGCGCGGCCGCTGCGTGACCGGGTCGGGCACGCCGGCGAGGCTGCAGCGCTGGCCTACCTCAAGGAGCGCGGCTTCCGGATCCTGGCCCGCGACTGGCGCAGCCGCCTGGGACAGATCGACATCGTCGCCGAGGACGGAGAGACGCTGGTCCTGATCGAGGTGAAGGCCCGCCGGGGCACCAGCTTCGGCCCGCCGCAGGAGGCGGTGGACGCGCGCAAGCAGCGGAAGCTGCGGACCCTGCTCGAGCTGTACCGCGCTCAGACGCACCGCCAGCAGCAACCCTGCCGCATCGACGTGCTAGCGCTGATGATGGACGGCTCGCTCGGCGTGGCCAAGGTCGAGCACATAGAGGACGCTGTCCAGGGCGAGTGATCCTACACTGCTGAGTGTGTTACACTCGTCAGTGTGATCGCCTCCGCCATCGGCTGCACCGTCCAGGGTCTGGCGGGTGTCCCGGTGACGGTGGAGGCGCACATCGCCAACGGCCTCCCGCATTTCGCCATCGTCGGCTTGACGGACCGGGCCATCCAGGAAGCGCGGGAGCGGGTGCGGTCGGCTGTCCAGAACGGCGGTTTCGAGTGGCCACAACGGCGCATCACGGTGAACCTGGCGCCCGCCGAGGTCCCGAAGGAGGGCAGCGGCTTCGACCTCGCGATCGCCGTGGCTGTGCTGCGGGCCGGCGAGTCGGGCATCGACAGCAGCGGAACCGCGTTCGTGGCCGAGCTGGCCCTGGACTCGTCGCTCCGTCCCGTGAACGGTGTGCTCCCGATGGCCCGGTGCCTGGCAGCGTTGGGGATGCGGCGTCTGGTCGTCGCCTCGCAGAACGCGGCTGAGGCAGCGCTGGTCGACGGCCTCTGCGTCCTGCCCGCCACACGCTTGCAGGACGTGGTTGAGCATCTGCGAGGGCTGTTGCCGATTCAGCCGGCCCGTCCTGGCGCCGGGGCGGACGCGGGGCCGGCGGGGCCGGACCTTGCCGAGGTGTGCGGCCAGGCTTCCGCCAAGCGGGCCCTGGAGATCGCCGCCGCCGGCGGGCACAACCTGCTACTGACCGGGCCGCCCGGTTCGGGCAAGACGATGATGGCCAGGGCGCTGCCCTCGCTGCTGCCCGACCTGGAACCCGACGCCGCTCTCGAGGTCTCCGCGATCTATTCGCTGCGTGGCCTCCTGCGGGAGCGGCCGGCCATGTCGCTTCGCCCCGCGTTCCGAGCCCCGCACCACAGCGTGTCCCGGTCCGGCCTCGTCGGAGGCGGCGTCGGAATTGCCCAGCCGGGTGAGATCAGCCTGGCGCATCGCGGCGTCCTGTTCCTCGATGAGCTGTGCGAGTTTCCCCGCTCACACCTCGAGGCCTTGCGCCAGCCGCTCGAGCACCATGCGGTCACGATCGTCCGTTCCCGGGCCGCCGTCACCTTCCCGGCCGAGTTCGTGCTGGTCGCCGCAGCAAACCCGTGCCCTTGCGGGCACCTCGGTGACGCGAAGGGGTGCAATTGCGACCTTCGCCAGCTGCAGGCCTACGACGCCAGGGTCAGCGGGCCGATCCGTGACCGGATCGACCTGCAGGTGTCAGTTCCTCGGCAGCGTTTCGGCGACCTCTTCGGTGGGAGCGAGGGAGAGGCGTCAGCGGTGGTCAGGGGCAGGGTGGAGAGCGCTCGCCAGATGCGAAGCGGGCGTCTCGCAGATCCTGCGGCCGGGACGGCACGCACCCCGTCGGCGTTGAGCCGCTCGTACCGCACCGCGCCGGCGGCGCGGCGGCTCCTGGCTCGTTCCGGAGAGCGTCTTCGGCTCAGCGCACGCGGCTTCGTCCGGGTCCTGCGGGTCGCCAGGACCATCGCCGATCTTGCCGGCGACGACGGTGTGGGCGAAGCCGCGATTGCGGAGGCGCTGCATTACCGGGGTGAGATGGCAGCATGAGCGGCGGGCCGCGCCAGGTCAGCCCAGGATCGCCGGAGTGGCCGGAGCGGCTCAGCCACCTCGACCATCCCCCGCAGGAGTTGTGGGTGCGCGGCCCGGTGCTGCCCGGCGCGCGGAGCGTCGCCGTGGTGGGTTCGCGCCGCGCCACGCCTGCCGGTCTCAGCATCGCCAGGGAGCTCGGTGGCCTGCTGGGCGAAGCGGGTGTGAACGTGATCAGCGGCCTTGCCCGGGGCGTCGACGGCGCAGCCCACCTGGGCGCCCTCGATGCAGGCGGCCCCACCACCGCCGTGCTCGGTTGTGGCATCGACGTCTGTTATCCGCGGCAGCACGCACCGCTCAGCGAGCGAATCGCCGGCAGCGGCTGCATCCTCACCGAGGAGCCGCCCGGCACCCAGCCGTTCAAGGCCAACTTCCCCAAGCGCAACCGCATCATCGCCGCCCTGGTCGCGGCGGTGGTGGTGGTCGAGGGCACCGAGCGCAGCGGGGCGCTGTCCACCGCCCGCTGGGCCGCAGACCTGGGTCGCGAGGTGCTCGCGGTCCCGGGTT
The DNA here is from genome assembly GCA_019236085.1 of Candidatus Dormiibacterota bacterium. GTDB lineage: Bacteria > Chloroflexota > Dormibacteria > Aeolococcales > Aeolococcaceae > JAFAJR01. Next base: position 2,829 of record JAFAJR010000146.1, on the reverse strand, counting down.
CGATCCGCTCGCCGCAGAGCCGGGGCACGAACCTGCTGATCCGCGACGGCGCCCGGCCCTACCTCGGCCCCGAGGACCTGGTGCAAGCGGTGCCGGGTCTGGCGGCCACGGGAGCTGGTCCAGCCGGTGGGCCGTCACTCGCCGGTTTGAGGCGGCCACTGCTGGAGATACTCGAGCGGATGGGACCGACGCCGGTGTACCCCGACGAGCTGGGACAGGCGCTGGCGCTTCCGGCGCCGCTGGTCGCTGCCCGGCTCGGCGAGCTCGAGGTGGCCGGCGCGGTACTGTCCCTTCCCGGAGGTCTGGTGGCGCGTACCTTTTAACTGTGGGGTCCGCCGGGAGCACCCGGGACCTCGAATCGCGGCGGCGAGGCCGGCCGCCGCAGCCGCCGAGCAGTTCGCCCTGGCGGCTTCTGAGCCAAGCTACAGAGAAGCATGCCCAACCGCCTGATCATCGTCGAATCCCCGAGCAAAGCCCGGACGTTGTCGCGTTTCCTGGGGTCGGAGTACACCGTGTTGGCCTCGATGGGTCACGTGCGTGACCTGCCCAAATCCAAGATCGGCGTCGACCTGGAAGCAGGGTTTCGCCCTGAGTACCAGCTCATCAAGGGCAAGGAGCAGCGCATCCGGGAGCTGAAGAGTGCTGCCCGCAAGGCGGAGACCACCCTGCTCGCCGCCGACCCCGACCGCGAGGGCGAGGCGATCGCCTGGCACCTGGCCGAGGCGCTGGGCCTTCGCGACCCGGACCGCATCGTGTTCCACGAGATCACCAAGCCGGCCGTCGACGAGGCACTGGCGCAGCCCCGCAAGATCGATCGCTCGCTGGTCGCCGCCCAGGAGGCCCGGCGGGTGATCGACCGCCTGGTCGGCTACCAGCTGTCGCCGCTGCTGTGGAAGAAGGTGCGCGCCGGGCTGTCCGCCGGCAGGGTTCAGTCAGTCGCCGTACGCCTGGTCGTCGACCGCGAGGCCGAGATCGAGGCCTTCGTGCCGGTGGAGTCCTGGACCCTCGACGCGCTGCTGGCTGACCGGGCGGGCAACCGCATCACTGCGCGGCTCATCGGCAAGCGCGGCGACCCGGACGGCAACGACCGCGAAAAGCTCGAGCTGGCCGGCGAGGCGGAGGCCGAGGAGGTGAAGCGCGCGCTCGGCATTGACGCCGATGGCCGGGTCACGGACCTGACGCCACCGTTCGTGGTGGCTGGCATCGAGGTCAACGACAGCAGCCGGAGTGGTCCGCTGCCCTACACCACCAGCTCCATGCAGCAGGACGCCAGCACCAGGCTCCGCCTGTCGCCGAAACGCACGATGAGCATCGCGCAGGACCTGTACGAGGGTGTGGAGCTTGGCGACGCCGGCTCCACCGGCCTCATCACCTACATGCGCACCGACTCCACGCGCATCAGCGACCTTGCCCGCCGTGCTGCCGCCGACTTCGTGTCGAGCACCTACGGCAAGGAGTACGTCGGCAGCGGCCGCGTACGTGTCAAGACTGGCCAAAACGTGCAGGATGCGCACGAGGGGATCCGGCCCACAGACGTCCGCCGCAGCCCTGAGTCGGTGAAACAGCACCTCACGTCGCAGCAGCTGCGTCTCTACGAGCTGATCTGGCGCCGCTTCGTGGCCAGCCAGATGGCGCCGGCGCGGCTGCAGACAACGCGGGTCAGCCTGGACGCCGGGCCGTATGTGTTCCGGGCCAGCGGGACCGTGGTGGTGTTCGACGGGTTTCAGCGTGTCTGGAAGCGCGACGAGGAGAAGGACAGGGCGGAGTTCCTGCCTGCACTGACCGAGGGTGACCGCCTCACCTGCATCGAGCTGGCAGCCGAGCAGCACTTCACCCAGCCGCCGCCGCGGTACACCGAGGCGTCGTTGATCAAGGAGCTGGAGGAGCGCGGCATCGGCCGGCCGTCCACCTACGCAGCAATTCTGGACACCATTCAGGACCGGGCTTACGTGCGCCAGGAGGAGCGCCGCCTGCACGCCACCGAGCTGGGAAAGACGGTGGACTCGGTGCTGCGCGAGAACTTTCCCGACATCGTGGACGTCGACTTCACAGCCGAGCTGGAGAAGCGGTTGGACTCGGTCGAGGGCGGCAAGCGCAAGTACGAGCCGACGGTGCGCGAGTGGTACGAGCCGTTTGCCGCCACCCTGCGCAAGGCCGAGACGTCGATGGAGCGGGTCAAGGTGCCTGCGAGAGAGACCGGCGAGACCTGCCCCGAGTGCGGCGAAGGCCGGCTGGTGGTTCGCGAGAGCCGCTACGGGGAGTTCGTCGGCTGCTCGCGCTACCCGGAGTGCAAGTACATCAAGCACGAGCGCGCCGAAGCCGAACCGACCGGCGAGACGTGCCCTGACTGCGGCAAGCCGCTGGTGGTGAAGAGCAGCCGCAGGGGCCCGTTCGTGGGCTGCTCCGGGTACCCGGAATGCCGCTACATCAAGCGCGAACGGCCCGCCGCTGCGGCCGAGCCGGGGCAGCCGGCGGGGGACCTCGGCACCTGCCCGGAATGCGGCAAGCCCCTGGCACGGAAGTCGGGGCGTCGCGGCGCCTTCATCGGCTGCACAGGGTTCCCGTCCTGCCGCTACATCCAGCCGGGCGCCCGCAGTGGGGGAGGTGTCCAGGGCTCGCAGCCTGCCACCGAGCCGACCGGCGAGAGCTGCCCCGACTGCGGCAAGCCACTGCTGCGCCGCCGCGGCCGCTATGGCACCTTCATCAGCTGCTCCGGCTACCCCGAGTGCCGCTACAAGCCGCCCAAGGAGCCGGCGGCATGACCCGGGCGCACGCCACAACCATCGTCGCGGTGCGCCGCGGCGGCACGGTGGCCGTGGCCGGCGACGG
>JAFAJR010000359.1 GCA_019236085.1 Candidatus Dormiibacterota bacterium | reverse complement strand
TCCCGGTGCAGGACTTGTAGAGGGGCAATGGCTGGGCGTGCGCCGGGACGCCGGTGAGCAGAAGCCCCGCACCCAGCGTGCTGGCTGCGGCGACGGCGAAGGCTGCGGCCCGCTTGCGAGCTCCTGTCAGCGTGAGATGTGCCATCTGGTTCGCTCGACCTCCTTCCACGACGTGGGCGGCCGTCGAACCGCGCCGCCCGCCTGGCGCTGTCCTCCTTTCAAGGCTCGACGTAGTCCTAAACGAACCCAGGATGGCGAAACCTTCGCGGGGTCGCCTCCGGCGTGGCGCGTACCATCAGGGCGTGACAGACGTCATCGAGCGCCCCGCGGTCGCAGAGGCGATCGACCACTTCCCCGGCAGCCGCAAGGTCTATGTCAGCGGCCCGCGTCCCGACATCCGGGTGCCGTTCCGCGAGGTCCGCCAAGCGGACTCCGTGGCGCCGGGCGGGGCCACCCCCAACCAGCCGCTGCGGCTCTATGACACCAGCGGTCCGCACACCGACCCCGGCGCGGTCGTCGACCCTCGCGAGGGACTGCCGGCGTTGCGCAGCGGATGGATCAGGGAGCGCGGCGACGTGGTCGAGGTGCGCCGCGACGCCGGCCGGTCCGTGCTTCGCGCAGCCTCAGGCGCTGTCAGCCAGCTCCACTACGCGCGCCGCGGTGTCGTCACGCCGGAGATGGAGTTCATCGCGGTCCGGGAAGACGTGCACCCTGCCCTGGTCCGCGACGAGGTGGCGGCGGGCCGGGCGATCATCCCGGCGAACATCAACCACCCCGAAAGCGAGCCGATGATCATCGGCCGGCGATTCCTGGTGAAGGTGAACGCCAACATCGGCAACTCCGCGGTGGTGTCGTCGATCGACGCCGAGGTGGAGAAGATGCGCTGGGCCACGCTGTGGGGCGCAGACACGCTCATGGATCTCTCCACGGGAAAGGACATCCACACAACGCGCGAGTGGATCATCCGCAACTGTCCGGTTCCGGTCGGAACTGTCCCGATCTACCAGGCTCTCGAGAAGGTGGGCGGCCGCGCCGAAGAGCTCTCCTGGGAGGTGTACCGCGACACCATCATCGAGCAGACCGAACAGGGTGTCGACTACTTCACGGTGCACGCCGGTGTGCTGCTGCGGTACGTGCCGCTGACAGCATCGCGCGTCACAGGCATCGTGTCCCGCGGCGGCTCGATCATGGCTGCGTGGTGCCTGGCACACCACGAGGAGAACTTCCTGTACACGCACTTCGACGAGCTCTGCGAGATCCTGCGCGCCTACGACGTGTCATTCTCGCTCGGCGACGGGCTGCGGCCCGGATCGGTGGCCGACGCCAACGACGAGGCGCAGCTGTCAGAGTTGCGCACGCTCGGCGAGCTGACAGAGGTCGCCTGGCGCCGCGACGTGCAGGTGATGATCGAAGGTCCGGGTCACGTGCCGATGCACAAGATCAAGGAGAACGTGGACCTGCAGATGGAGCTCTGCCACGAGGCGCCGTTCTACACCTTGGGTCCGCTCACCACCGACATCGCGCCGGGCTACGACCACATCACGTCCGCCATCGGCGCGGCGATGATCGGCTGGTACGGCACGGCGATGCTCTGCTACGTCACGCCCAAGGAACACCTGGGACTCCCCGACCGCAACGACGTCAAAGCGGGTGTGATCGCGTACAAAATCGCGGCCCATGCAGCGGACGTGGCCAAGGGACATCCCGGGGCGCAGCGCTGGGACGACACGCTGTCGCAAGCGCGCTTCGAGTTCCGCTGGGAGGACCAGTTCAACCTCTCGCTCGACCCCACCACGGCGCGCTCGATGCACGACGAGACGCTGCCGGCGCAGGGCGCCAAAGTGGCGCACTTCTGCTCGATGTGCGGCCCGAAGTTCTGCAGCATGCGCATCACCCAGGACATTCGCGAGTACGCCAAGCGCAAGGGAGTCGACGAGGGACTGGCAGTGGAGATCGGGCTGCGGGAGAAGTCACGGGAGTTCCGCGACGAGGGCTCGCACATCTACGTCCCCGCCGAGTAGGCGGTGCAGCCGCTCGGGCCCTACGACCTCGCCGAGCAGAACGAGTACTTCGGCGAATGGGCCGAAGCGGCGGCCCCCGGTGTGGCGCGCACCGTCATGGCGTTCCCGGTCGAGGGCTGGGACGAGTCCGCCGCGGTGGTGGTCGAGCAGAGCTCCGGGGGCGACATCGATGTCGCGGTGCACGGCGCGCGCGACACCGCGCGAGCCCAGTCGCAGGGCTTGGCCGTGCTGTCGCTTGACGTCGACGGCAGGGGCTACCTGGCGGTGGGTGAGCGCGACCCGGTGATCGGCAGGCTGCAGCAGCAGCACCATTTCCTGCGTCCGGTTCTCTTCCATTCCCCGTATGAGGCTGCCTGCAGCTTCATCATCGGCCACCGCATCCGCATCACCCAGGGGCGGGCCATCCGCCGGCGCATGGCGCAGGAGGCCGGCGAACCGATTGCCGTCGACGGGACCACAGTGCACGCGTTCCCGGCGCCGCAGCGCCTGCTGCAGCTGACGGCGATTCCCGGCGTGGCCCAGCCGAAGATCGAACGTCTGCACGACGCCGCCCGGGCTGCGCTGGACGGCTGGCTCGACCGCGCGACGTTGCGCGCGATGGCATACGCCGACGCCATCGCCAGGGTCAAGGCCATCAAGGGACTGGGTGACTTCTTTGCTTCGGGAGTGGTGCTGCGGGGCGCAGGCTTCGTGGACGAATCCCCGGGCGACGAGATGACCCTGGCCGGGGTCCGCCGCTTCTATGGCACCGAGGACAGCGGCCGCATCGCCGAGATCGTGGAGGGCTGGCGTCCCTACAGGACGTGGTGCTCGGTGCTGGTCCACGCTTCGGAGCGCCGGTCCCGCGCCGGCTGATCGCCGTCATCGCACCCGGCGGGCCAATACGTAGCAGCGCTGGGTGGCCGCCTCGCGCGGGAGGTGGGGCCGATCGATGCGCGCCTCGATGTCGAAGCCGGCACGCTCAACCGCCGACGAGACGTCTGCTGGGCTGAGGAACCGAAAGTCGAGCTCGACCGTTCGGTCCCACCACTCGTCGCGATGCTGCACCCCGTCGCCGGCGTGAAAAGCGACGAGCAGGAGGCTCCCTGGGGCGAGTGCCCGGCGCATCTCCCCGAATGCAGGAGCCAGCTCGTCTGGTTGCAGATGGATGATGGAGTAGAGGGCGACGGCAGCCGCGAATTCCTCATCGCCGGCAGGGAGCGCGAGCAGGTCACCGACCCTGAACTCGGCCTGCGGCTGCTCACGTCGGGCCACTTCGATCATCGCCGGCGAGAGGTCGATCCCGACTGCCTCAGCCCCCTGGTCCGCGCGCCACCCGGTGACATGCCCCGGACCGCAGCCGAGGTCGGCGACGCGGGAACCTGCGGCATGCTCGACGACCATCCGAAGCAGCGCCCGGTCGAGCGGTTTGTAGGCGAGCTCGTCACGAAGGTGGTCGGCGTACACTCCGGCGACGGTGTCGTAGCTGGCCCGGACCGAGTCGTGGTCATCCCTCACGCACCCAACATACCCGCCGCGCGGCGCTTCAGCGTCTCGGGCGTGCCGCACAAGTAAAGGCTCGCTGCGCGCGCGCTGCGCGGTCTCCACGACCACGGCAGTTATGATATCGCAGCGAAATGAGCCCGACTTTGTGCGCGGCGCCCAGCGCGTGCAGACAATGAACTCGCGACCGGGACAGCACGTCGCCGCAGACCTGGCGGCGCGCGCCGAAGCGGCCCACGCCCGTCACGTCGATCTCCAGTTCACCGACGTCACCGGCGCTGTCAAGACCGTGACCATCCCGGCGGCTCAGCTGCAGGATGCGGTCGAGCACGGCACCTGGTTCGACGGGTCGTCGGTCGAATCCTTCGCCCGCACCGCCGAGTCGGACATGTACCTGATCCCAGACCCGGACAGCTTCCAGCTCATCCCCTGGGCTGCCGAGCCCACGGCTCGCCTGATCTGCTGGGCCGCCACACCGGACGGTGAGCCCTACCCCGGCGACCCGCGGGGGGCGCTGCAGCGGGCAGCCGCGGTGGCGGCGGGCCTGGGGTATGAGTACCTGGTCGGGCCGGAGATCGAGTTCTTCCTCCTGGAGCGGCATACGGACGGCAGCATCGCCGCCCCGGCGAGCGACCGCAGCTCGTACTTCGACGCCGCCATCGACGCCAGCGTCGGCCTCCGCCAGGCAATGGTCAGCGCGCTGCAGAGCCTGGGTATCGACGTCAACACCTCGCACCACGAGGTGGCACCGGGCCAGCACGAGATCGACATCGGCGCCGGGCCCGCGCTGAAAGCGGCGGACGACGTCGTGACCCTGCGGTACGCGCTGCGGGCCACAGCGCAGCAGGGCGGCGTGGTCGCGAGCTTCATGCCCAAGCCGTTCGACGATGCACCGGGGAGCGGCATGCACGTGCATCAGAGCCTGGTTCGTGCCGACAATGGCACGAACACCTTCAGCGGTGACGACGACTACGGGCTGAGCGACATCGCCAAGCACTTCATCGCGGGACAGCTGCACCACGCCGCCGGGATGTGCGCAGTCCTGGCGCCGATCGTCAACTCCTACAAGCGTTTTGTCCGCGGCCACGAGGCGCCCATCTTCATCTCCTGGGCACGCACCAACCGTGGCGCACTGATCCGGGTGCCGCACGTCGGCAGAACGCAGGCCACCAGGGTGGAGCTGCGCAGCCCGGACCCGTCGTGCAACCCCTATCTCGCCTTCGCGGTGATGCTGCGCGCCGGACTGGACGGCGTCGAGCGTCGCCTGCCGCTGCCGCCGCCGGTCGAGGAGTCGCTCTACGGCTTCGACGACGTCGAGCTGCAGCGGCGCAACGTCGGCGTGCTGCCCGACAACCTGGACGATGCGCTCGACGCGCTCCAGGGCGACGACGTGGTGATGGACGCGCTCGGACCGCACCTGGCCGAGCGCTTCATCGAGGCCAAGCGGCTGGAGTGGCGCGAGTACCGCGGCCTGGTGACGCCGTGGGAGGTGCGGCGCTACCTCGAGCGGATCTGACGTCAGGTGAGCGGGCCGGCCATCACCGTTAAAGATGTATGGCGTGGGGCGCTACCCTCCGGCACCGAGCTGATCGGGGGCGGCGCCGGCCTGGAGCGCCGGGTGGAGTGGGCCTGCGCGCTGCGGACCCGGCCCCCCGCGTTCGAGGCCGTCAAGGGCGGGGAGATGGCGTTTGTCCCGGTGAGCAGCATCCGCCTGCTTGACGAGCGTCTGGACCTGGCCCTGGTGATGAGCAGCTTCGCCGAGAAGGGTGGCGTGGCGGTCGCCGCGCTTGGCGATGTCTCGCGCGAGTCCATCGAGCTGGCCGACCGGCTGGTCATGCCGCTGCTCCGCCTGCCGGACAGCGCCCACATCAGCGAGGCGCACCAGGCGTCGGTCCGCTTCATCCTCGACGCCAGGACGCACCTCCACGAGCAGGCAGGCGAGCTGCAGACCGCGCTGATGCAGCTGGCGCTGAGCGGCGCGGGCCCGGTGGGGATCGTCGGCCACCTGGCGTCGATCACGGGGCTTGTCGCTCTTTGGCTCGACGCTGAAGGCGTGGTCAGGCATACGGCCAGCGACGAGCTGGACCTGGTGGCGGGTCCGGTGGTGGAGCAGGCACCGGCACTGCGGCGCTGGGCTGAGACCACGGCGGTCCCGGCCGCCGACCCGCCGGTCCGCGAGTTCCCGCTGTCCGTGTCGGGCCTTCGCATCCTGGCCAGCCCCATTCCCACGCGGCGTGGCTTCGGCGGCTTCGTGGCGCTGGTCGGCGGCGAAGCCCAGCTGGACCAGCTGGCTCGCCTCGCCGCCTCGCGGGCGGCGTCCGCGTGTGCCATCGACCTCGACCGGGAACGCGCGGTGCTGGAAACGCAGGAGCGGCTGGAGGGTGAGTTCGTTGCCTCGCTGCTCACCGGCTCCTACGCCTCCGAGAGCGCCGCGACAGAACGGGCGGCACGCCTCGGATTGGACTTCGGCGCAGCCCCGGCGCTGGTCTTCGCCGTCCGCGGCCCCGCGCTCGACGTCGCCACGCTCGACGACGCAGCCCGCGGTGGCCGCACCCTGCTCGAGCGCCGCGGCGTGCCGGCGTTGCTGACGGTGCACGACCACGCGCTCTGCGGCGTCCTCCAGGTTTCCGGGGGCGACGACGAAGCCGCCCTGCGCCACGTCGAGATGGTCCGCGGCGAGGCCTCGGCCGGTCGCGGCCCTGCCGCTGCTGCCGGGGTCGGCCGTGCGGTAAGCGGCGTCGCCGCGATTCGTAGCTCGTACCGCGAGGCAGAGCAGGCCCTTGCTCTCGGCCGCCGTGTCTTCGGCGAGGGCCGCACCGTGCGCTTCGCCGACCTGGGCCTGCACCGCCTGCTGGTGGCGATGGCCCAGCACGCCGAGCTCGGCGATTTCTACGAGGAGACGGTGGGGACGCTCGTGGCCTACGACGACCGCACCGGAGGCGAGCTGATGCGCACCCTGGAGGCCTACTTCGCCTGCCACGGCTCGCCGACCGACACGGCGCACCGCCTCCGGCTGCACCGAAACACCATCCTCTACCGCCTGCGCCGCATCGAGGAGGTGGGCCACCTCCGCCTCGACGACCCGTCCACCCGGCTGAACCTGCAGCTGTGCCTCCGGGTCCGCGACGTCCTGCCCGGCGCCGAGCGGCGCCGGGCTGTCGCCGGCCGGGCCTGACCTCAGCCCGTCTCGGAGCCCACGGGCCTGAGCGCTGGCGTGCCCTTCACCTCGATGAGCGGCTCGTGCGGCAGGATGTCGATGGCCACCTCACCGTGCACGTGCTGGTCGCCACCGTCGAGCTGTTCCTGCTCCATGCGCAGCGGTACGAGCAGGCTCACAAGCTTGATGACGCCGAAGGTAGCGGCCGCGTCGTAGACCACGATGAAGGCCAGCGCGACGAACTGGATGAGCAGCTGCTTCGGGTTGCCGTAGACGAGGCCGGTGACCGCCACCGACGGCGCGGTAGACCCGCCGAGGTACACGATCATGTTGGGCGAGGCCAGCACTCCGGTCAGCAGGCCACCGGTGGCGCCGGCGACCCCGTGGGTGTGAAAGACGCCCAGGGTGTCGTCCACCTTCTGGAACAGACGGGTCCTGGAGAGCCGGTTCATGCTGAACCAGGGCAGCACCCCCGCCGCGAGGCCTATTGCGATCGCCGCGTAGCCATTGACGTAGCCGGCCGCCGGCGTGATCGCCGCAAGCCCGGCGATCATCCCGTTGATCATTCCGCCGACCGAGACGCGGCGGATGATGAACATGTCGAGCAGCATCCAGGTGAGCAGCGCCACCGCCGTGCAGAGATGGGTGTTGAGCACGGCAGCAGACGCGTCGGCGTTGGCGAAGTAGGGGTCGCCGCCGTTAAAGCCGCTCCAACCGAGCCAGAGCAGGCCGCCACCGGCCACGGCCAGCATGATGTTGCTCGGCGCGCCGCCACGGTCCTTGAGCAGGCGGGGGCCCACCACCGCGGCCGCCACGAAACCCGACACCGCGGCCGCCACGTGAATGACGTAGCCCCCGCTGTAGTCCACGGCGCCCAGCTGCGCCAGCCAGCCACCGCCCCAGAGGCTGAAGGCGCCGACCGTGTACACCAGCGTGATCCACAGCGGCACGAACAGCGCCCAGGCCCTGAAGCTGATGCGACCCAGCAGCGCGCCGCCCAGGATGATGATGGTGATGGCGGCGAAGACGAACTGGAAGTACACGAGCGAGGACATCGGGAAGCGCATCGGCGGCATCAGCCCCGAGAGCAGCGGGATGGAGGCCTGCTGCTCCAGGTCGGTTGCCCCGGCCACGGGGTGGGGGATGCCCACGGCACTCGTGATGGGCCCGAGGTGCGCCGGGTTGCCGAAGCTCATGTCATAGGCGAACAGCATCCAGATCACCAGCGTCATGGCGAACGCGTAGACCACCATGAGCGCCGAGTTCACCGCCCACTTGCGCTTCATCAGGCCGGCGTAGAGAATCGCGAGCCCGGGGATGCTCATGATCCCGACAAGGGTCGCGGAGGTCAGCTGCCAGGCTGTGTCGCCGGGGTTGAGCCAGCTCGGGTCGGCGTTCACTGGGCGGGGCTCTTGCTGGTACGCACTGCCATGACGGTCCTCCGTGCGCGGCGCCGCCGCCGCTTTCGGGGGATTCTCCGTTCATGCTCGGCTCGATTCCATGTGCGCGGCATACAAATCCAGTCCCCCTGCAGCCGGTCGTCACGCACCAGGGTCGACGCCTTGGAAACGCTTGCTAGACTGGATCGCGATGACCTACGTGGTGACCGAGACCTGCATCGACCTCAAGGACAAGTCGTGCATCGAGGTCTGCCCCGTCGACTGCATCCACGAGGCGGACGAGGACCGCATGGTCTACATCGATCCCGACGAGTGCATCGACTGCGGGGCCTGCGTCGACCCCTGTCCTGTGGACGCCATCTTCGCCGAGGAGGACGTGCCCACCCAGCAGGTGCCCTTCGTGGACATCAACAAGGTCTATTTCAAGGACAAGGCGTCCGCCCGCACGAAGGTCGACGACCTGAAGCCGGAGCGAGCCGCAGCCTCAGGCTGACGGACACACAGCCGGCCTTTGTGCGCTGCGCACAAGCCGAGTGGCGTTGCTCTCGTCTGACGAGCCCATAGAAGCGCCGCCGCGGTCTGCCTAGCCTGTTGGTCAGGCACCAGGTTCCGCAGGAGGTTGGCATGGCAGTGGACGAAGCGCTCGGCGTGCGCGTGACGGAGCGCCGCCCCGACACCGCGGCGGCATGGAAGCCGGCCCCGTCGCCCAAGGACGTCATTCGCGACGCCCAGGAGCAGGCGGTGCAGATGGTCGATCTGCGCTTCACCGACCTGGTGGGCAGCTGGCAACACTTCAGCATTCCTGTGTCGGAGCTCAGCGAGTCGCTGTTCCGCGAGGGCATCGGCTTTGACGGCTCGAGCATCCGCGGGTTCCAGAAGATCCACGAGAGCGACATGCTGCTCTTCCCGGACCCGGGTCGAACCTTCGTCGACCCCTCGCTAGACGTGCGCACGCTGGTGATCGTCTGCGACATCGCCGACCCCATCACGCTGCAGCCCTACACCCGTGATCCACGGTATGTCGCCAAAAAGGCGGAAGCCTACCTGCGCGACAGCGGCATCGCCGACACATCGTACTGGGGCCCGGAGTGCGAGTTCTACATCTTCAACTCCGTGCGCTACGACCAGAACGCGCACGAGGGCTATTACCACATCGATTCCGACGAAGGCATCTGGAACAGCGGCAAGAACGGCACTGCGAACCTCGGCTTCCGGCCGCGCTTCAAGGAGGGCTATTTCCCGGTGCCGCCGGTGGACATGCTGCAGGATCTGCGCAGCCGCATCGTGCTCGCGCTGCAGGAGTCCGGCATCCCCGTCGAGGTGCATCATCACGAGGTCGGGACCGCGGGCCAGACCGAGATCGACATGCGCTTCGACACGCTGGTGTCGATGGCCGACAAGGTGTTGCAGTACAAGAGCATCGTCAAGACGGTGTGCTATCAGCACGGCTACACGGCGACCTTCATGCCCAAGCCGCTCTTCGGCGACAACGGCAGCGGCATGCACACGCATCAATCCCTGTGGAAGGACGGCGCGCCGCTGTTCTTCGACAAGGAGGGCTACGCGCTGCTCAGCGACACCGCTCGCTGGTACATCGGCGGACTGCTGGCCCACGCTCCTGCGCTGCTGGCCTTTGCCGCGCCGACAACCAACAGCTACCGCCGGTTGGTGCCCGGCTACGAGGCGCCCATCAAGCTGGCATACAGCGCTCGCAACCGCAGCGCCTGCGTGCGCATCCCCACCTACAGCAGCAAGCCCGCGGCGCGCCGGCTTGAGTTCCGCTCCCCCGACCCGATGTGCAACCCGTACTTCGCCTTCTCCGCGATGCTGATGGCCGGGATCGACGGCATCAAGCGAAGGATCGAGCCGCCGAAGCCCGTGGAGGCGGACCTGTACGAGCTCGAGGGTCCCGAAGCGGACCGCGTGAAAGACCTTCCGGGATCGCTGCCCGAGGTGCTGGATGCGCTGGAGAAGGACCACGAGTTCCTGCTACAGGACGGCGTGTTCACCGACGACGTGATCGACACCTACATCAGCTACAAGCGCGAGCGCGAGGTGGACCCCATCCGGCTGCGGCCTCACCCTTACGAGTTCCACCTCTACTACGACGGCTGACTGCTCAGCCTCATTCGTCACACCCTGGTGCGAGGGGCCGCTTCGGCGGCCCCTCAATTTTTCGAAGGGGGAAAGGGTTCCCCCTTCGCGCAACCCCCTTCAGCACGGAGGTCGCGAGGCCGGTGTGGACTCCATCTATGTGCCGCACGCCGGGCGCTGACCTGAGGGCCCGCGTGGCCTAGCTGGGCGGCTGCGTCGCCGTCTCGTCCTCGCGCAGGGGCCGCAGCACGCAGAACTCGTTGCCTTCGACGTCGGCCATCACCACCCAGGTGACGTCGCCCTGACCGATGTCCACGCGCCGCGCCCCCAGGGCCTCGAGGCGCGCCACCTCCGCCGCCTGGTCGTCGGGCCGGAGATCGATGTGCAGCCGGTCCTTCACCGACTTGGGCTCCGGGACCTCGATGAAGAGGAGGTCTGGACCTCCGCCGAAGTCGAGCCAGAACTCGTTGTCCTCGCCTTCGACCGGCGGGTCACCCTGGAGCGGCAGCCGGAAGACCGCCGACCAGAACTCGCCGACGCGCTGCGCGTTTTCGCAGTCGACGACGATGGACTGCCAGCGCAGCGTCATGCGCGGTCGCCGATCAGATCGAGCACCACGGGAGTATGCGCGAGACCGGTCTCGGGATCGATGAAGCTGGGTCCGGACGGCCTGAAGCCGTGACGCTCGTAGAAGCCGAGGGCGGTGTCACGCGCGTCGGCCCACACCGATACGGCGCGGCGTTTCCTGGCAATTGCGAGCCCGGCTTCCAGCAAAGCGGTGCCTATCGCTCCGCGCTGGCGTGCCGGATCCACTGCCATCCAGCGGATCCGCTGCGCCGTGGAGTCACCCAATGGTGATGGGTCGGCGAACACCGTCATCACACCCACGATCTCATCGCCGTCGAACGCCGCTAGGTGCACGGTGGCGGGGCGGTCGTCGCTCTCAGTCCGCACCGACTCCAGTGCCATGTCTGCTCGCAGTACCCGATGGCGGAGTGGCCGCACCGCCTCGGCAGTCACCGCTCGGATCTCGAGGCCGGCGACCCGGCCCAGCGCCATGTGTGTCAGCCGGCCATCGCGCTGGCCGCAGGCACCAGCTCCACGACGACCGCGGCGATGCCGTCCGGGTCGAGCCCGAACTGCGACAGCAGTGCCGCCTGTGCACCGTGCTCGATGAAGCGGTCGGGGAGGCCCAGCCGCCGTACCGGGACGCTCACCCCTTCCGCTGCCAGCAGCTCGGCGACGGCGCTGCCGAAGCCGCCGGTGGCGGTGCCGTCCTCGACGGTGACCACGGCGCGATGGCGCTCTGCGAGAGCCGCGATCTCGGGGTCGAGCGGCTTGACGAAACGGCCGTCGACAACGCTGGCCGAGATGCCGCGCGCGGCCAGGAGGTCGGCCGCGCGCTCCGCGGCAGCCACCATCTTGCCCACGGCGATGATGGCTGCGTCGCTGCCCGAACGGACCAGGCGCATCCGGCCGATCGGCAGCGGCTCCAGTGGCGCCGTGGCCGCGGATGGGGCCGCGCCGCGCGGATAGCGGATAGCGAAAGGACGCTCTGCCGCCAGGCCTGTTGCCACCAGTCGGCGCAGCTCGTCGGGCGTGCTCGGCGCCGCCACCGTCATCCCGGGGATGCAGCGCAGATAGGCCATGTCCAGCATGCCGTGATGCGACGCCCCATCGGGCCCGGTGATGCCGGCGCGGTCCAGCACGAACATGACGGGAAGCCCGTGCAGCGAGACGTCGCACGCCACCTGGTCGAACGCACGCTGCAGGAAGGTGGAGTAGATGCACACCACAGGGCGCATGCCGTTCAGCGCCAGCCCGGCTGCGAACGTCACCGCGTGCTGTTCGGCGATGCCGACGTCGAAGAAACGATCCGGATAGCGCTCAGCAAACTGCAGAAGCCCCGTTGATGACGCCATCGCGGCGGTGATCGCGATGATCCTGTCGTCCTGCGCTGCAGCCTCGCACAGCGCCTCGCCGAACACATCGGTCCAGCTCACGCCGCTCGAGGCCAGCCTGCCACTGTCCGGGTCGAACGTGGAGACGCCGTGGAATTTGTCGACCTTGTCAGCAACTGCAGGGCCGTAGCCCTGGCCCTTGTTGGTGACGACGTGCACGACCACGGGTCCCTTGTAGCGCGACGCATCGCGCAGCGCCTTTTCGATCGCCATCACGTCGTGACCGTCGATAGGCCCGCCGTACTTCAGTCCCAGCGTCTCGAAGATGGATGCAGGTGCGATCAGCGATTTCAGTGAGTTCTTCATCCGCCGCGCCGTCTCGTACGCCGACTCGCCGACAGCGGGCAAAGCACGCAGCGCATTGGCAGCCTTGTCCTTGGCTGCCTCGTAGGTGGGCGAGAGACGCAGCTGGCCGAGGTTCTCCGCAATGCCGCCGACCGTCGGTGCGTAGGAGCGGCCGTTGTCGTTGAGGATGATGACCATCTCCGGCTTCAACTGGCCGATGTTGTTCAGCGCTTCGTAGGCCATGCCGCCGGTGAGAGCGCCGTCGCCGATGACGCACACAACCTTGTCTGTGTCACCGCGCAGCCTCCGCGCCATGGCCAGTCCTAGCGCGTACGAGAGTCCGGTGGACGCGTGCGAGTTCTCGATGAGATCGTGCTCAGACTCGCGGCGGGACGGATACCCGCTGAGCCCTCCCGGCTGCCGCAGCGTGTCGAACCGCTGCAGCCGGCCGGTGACCATCTTGTGCACGTAGGCCTGGTGGCCGGTGTCGAAGACAATGGCGTCCCGGGGGCTGTCGAACACGCGGTGCAGCGCGAGGGTCAGCTCCACCACACCCAGGTTCGGCCCGAGGTGGCCGCCGGTGCGTGAGACTGCGCTGACCAGGAACGCGCGGATCTCTTGGCTCAGCCGGTCGAGGTCATTCGGTCCGAGCCCGCGCAGATCCTCCGGGCCGGCGATCTCGTCCAGGAGCATGAACCCAGTCTAGTTGACCCCGGAGCAGGCGGCGGCGGCATGATACGGGCCGCCATGGACGCGACCGACGCGCGTGAAGCCCTGGTTGCGCTCGCTGCCGGCGACGGCGACGTCGCCGAGGCAGCGCTGTGGCTGGCTGTCGAAGACCACCCTGAGCTGGATCCCAGGCCCTGGCTGGAGCGCATCGACACGCTCGCCGGCGAGCTTCGTTCGCGCTGCGGCATCAACGGCTGCAGCCCCAGCGACGCGCCATTGGTGGCATCGCTGCTGCACGACCGGCTGCGTTTGCACGGTGCAGGTGGTGGCGACCCCAAGGCGCACTACCTGCATTCGGTGCTGCAGAGCGGCGCCGGGATGCCCATCACCTGCGCAGCCATCTGGATTGCGGTGGGCCGCCGTGCCGCCATTCCCATCGAGGGTGTCAACACGCCTGGTCACTTCCTGGTGAGGGTCGGCGACACGCTCTTCGATGCGCTCGACGGCGGGGAACCTCTGGACGAGGACGCAACGCGTCACCTGGTCGAACACGCCACCGGTTCGAGGGTGGATTCGCTCGAGCCTGCCTGGCTGCGCCGCGCCGACACGCGCAGCATCCTGGTGCGGATGTCGCACAACCTGCGCGGCTGCTACACCGCGCTGGAACGCTGGGATGCGGCGCTGCGCGCCGCAGATCGCTGTGTGGCGTTGCGTCCCGACGACCCGGGCGAACGCCGCGACCGTGGGCTGCTCCTGTGGCGCTGTGGCGACGCCAGACGAGCGCTCTGCGATCTGCGCTTCTATCTCGAGTACAGTGGCGACGGCGCGTCTGATCGTGATCCCATCAATGAGGTCGCCGGCCGCCTCCGAGCGTTCCTCAACTAAAAACGAGGGTGGAGCAGGCTCCCCCCTCGCACACCCCCCACCGCAAGGTGCCGGCTTCGGCGGAATGAATCCGCCGTCGCCGGCTATCTGGCTCCGATGATGAAGGCGAGCAGCCAGATGAGCCCGATCACCACCAGAACGGCGAACGGCATCGCCACGAACACCACGAACGAGAACACCATGCGCTCGTCGGGCATCGCGTCAGGGTCGCGGGCTCGAACCCGGAGGTCGTGCACGTACCAGCTCACCCCGCCGACAATGAATCCCAGGAGCAGGAAGAAGATCCCCGCAAACGCGCTGCCTATCCCCACCTTTGCCGGCGCCAGCGTGAACCGCCACAGCACCCCGAATCCAACGCCGAGCAGGCCGCAGGAGATGAAACGCAACAGCACGGGGACGGCGCGCACCCGGCCCCGGTCGGTGGCGTCCGCGGCCCGGGCAGGCATCGGCGGCCGAGTATAGGTGCTCCTCCCCCGTTGCCTAGACTGGGATGGCGGCTGACGTTCACGGAGGACCATGAAATGCCGAAAGACGCCGAACTGCCCGATTTCACACTCACCGCCACCGGCGGCGGCAGCGTGAGCAAGCGCGACCTGGAGAGCGGGCGCACCGTCCTGTACTTCTATCCCAAGGACGACACGCCCGGCTGCACCATCGAAGGCCAGGAGTTCACCGAGCTCTATCCGCGCTTTCGCGAGCTCGGCGTCGAGGTGTACGGCGTGTCGCCGGACTCGCCCAAGAGCCATGACCGGTTCATCGAGAAGTGCTCGC